>JAIOHN010000574.1 GCA_019912985.1 Anaerolineae bacterium
CATCATACTCAGTGGCAATCCAGCAGCTTGTTGCCATTGTGCGCGGTGTCGATATGTCCGCAAAAGTCCTTATTTTGGATGAACCCACCGCTAGCCTCGATAGAAATGAAGTGAACTTACTCTTTAGCGTGATGCGCTCACTCAAGCAGCGGGGAATTGGCATTATCCTCATCACCCATTTTCTGGATCAAGTTTACGAAATCTCAGATCGCATCACCATCCTGCGCAACGGTGAAAAAGTCGGAGAGCACCTGACTACCGAGCTACCACGGCCCAGGCTCATCTCAGAAATGCTCGGCAAAGAACTGACAGCCGAGTTAGGCAAAACCGACAGTGATACAGCAGCACAGGCCGACCATGAGGTCTTTTTGCAGGTGAAAAACCTGGGCCATAAGGGAATGCTCGCCCCACTAGATTTGAGTATCAACAAAGGTGAAATTGTTGGCCTCGCTGGCCTCCTGGGCTCTGGACGGACGGAAACCGCCCTGCTCATCTTTGGCATTGAAGGAGCTGACACAGGTGAGTTTTACCTGAAAGGCAAAAAAGTGCGTCTAAGTTCACCGCGTCAGGCTGTGCAACATGGATTTGCGCTGTGTCCCGAAGATCGCAAAGTTGAAGGCATCATCGGTGACCTTACCGTCCGCGAAAACATCATCCTGGCGTTGCAGGCAAAGCAGGGTTGGCTCAGACACATCCCCTATGAAAGACAAGTCGAACTCGCTGATGAGATGATCGAGACACTGCACATTGCTACACCTGACTCACAGAAACCAGCAGGCCAACTTTCCGGTGGAAACCAACAAAAGGTCATTTTAGCGCGCTGGTTAATCTCCCAACCGGAATTTCTCATTCTGGATGAACCGACCCGAGGCATTGATGTAGGGGCGCATGCGGAAATCATCAATATCATTAAGCGCCTATGTAAACAAGGCATTGCGCTATTGGTCATTTCTTCGGAGTTAGGCGAAGTGGTGGATTACAGCGACCGCGTGGTGGTTTTACGAGATCGAAAGAAACTGACGGAACTGGCAGGTGATGAGATTAGTGAAAATGCGATCGTGCAAGCCATTGCGGAGATGTAAATATGAGCGACCAAATCATCACGACTGAATCCAAAAACAGAGCCAGGTCCACACTGAAGGCGCTGAATCTGCTGGGAGAAAATAAACGTGCGCTTTGGCCGCTCTTAGCGCTCGTAATCATACTGACAATTAATTGGCTCATCTCGCCCGATTTCTTCTCCGTCAGGCTTATCCAGGGACGGTTATCTGGCAGCATCATTGATGTGTTCAATCGTGGCGCGCCGGTAATGCTTCTGGCAATGGGGATGTCTCTGGTTATTGCGACCAAAGGCATTGACCTTTCTGTCGGTGCAGTCATCGCAATTTGTGGCGCAGTAGCCGCTGTGTTGGTTAGCACAACAGATATCCACCCGCTGCTCGTGATTGCGATCAGTATTGGCGCTGGTGTGGTGTGCGGTTTGTGGAATGGTATCCTGGTCGCATTCTTCGATATTCAACCGATTGTGGCAACCCTGATTCTGATGGTCGCAGGGCGCGGTATCGCGCAGATGATTACCCAGGGTCAGATCGCGATCTTCAATAATGAAACACTGGCCTTTGTCGGCACTGGTCTTATTTTTGGAATTCCCTTCCCCGTTTATCTATCGTTTGGTGTCCTGCTTATCCTGTATCTTTTTGTGCGACGCACGGCGTTGGGACTGCTCATCGAATCGGTGGGAGCTAATGATCGCGCCAGTTACTACGCTGGCGTCAATGCCTCCATGATCAAGTTACTGGTCTATGGCATTGCGGGACTATGTGCAGCTTTTGCAGGCTTGATTCTCACTGCCGATATTCGAGGTGCAGACGCCAACAACGCAGGCCTATGGCTTGAACTCGATGCCATTCTCGCAGTTGCCCTGGGCGGTGCCGTGCCCGGTAAAGGCGGTCGCTTTTCGCTGGTACTGAGTGTGATTGGCGCACTCATTATCCAAAGTGTCGAAACCGGGATTCTGCTCAGTGGCTTACCACCTACTTTTAACCTGATCGTCAAAGCGCTTGTCATTATGGCTGTCCTGCTAATTCAGTCTGATGCCTTCAGACACAATGTCAGCCGCGTCTTTTTAGGATTTAGGAGAACAGCATGAAATCTCGCATACTCCCACTGGTCGCTACTTTCGGGGTTTTCATTTTGCTGTACTTGATTGGTTACCAACGTTTCCCGGCTTTTGGTACCACGCGCGTGGTCGCCAACTTCCTGACCGACAAAGCCTTTCTAGGTGTGACGGCGGTCGGCATGACCTTTGTGATTATCTCTGGCGGCATTGATCTCTCCGTAGGTTCGGTGATCGCGTTCACTGGTGTGTTTTGTGCGCTCATGATTGAAAATACAGGCATCCATCCCCTGGTGGTTTTCGGATTGATCTTATTAATCGGTGCCGCCTTTGGAGCCGGTATGGGGGCGATCATTCATTATCTAGAAATTCCCGCGTTTATTGTGACACTGGCAGGCATGTTTCTGGCGCGGGGAGCAGCTTTTGTCTTATCAGAGGCTTCTGTGCCGATTACCCATCCCTTCTATGCCGATGTATCCAGCGTGTATTATCTTTTTCCAGATCGTGGTAGAGTGACGGTGGTTGCCATGATATTTATCGTGGTGCTCATCTTAGGCATCATCCTGGCACACTTTACGCGCTTTGGCCGCAATATTTACGCCATGGGTGGCGACCCGAACTCAGCGCTGTTGCTGGGTGTTCCAGTTGCCCGAACCACAATCAGCGTCTACATGCTGAGCAGTATCCTGGCAACGCTAGCAGGGATCATTTACTCGCTTTACACACGATCCGGCTATCCACTAGCGGCTGTCGGACTTGAGCTCGACGCCATTGCAGCTGTAGTCGTTGGAGGCACCTTGCTGACTGGCGGCGTTGGATTTGTAGCAGGCACATTCATTGGTGTCATGATTCAGGGCGTTATCCAGACATATATCACATTTGATGGCACTTTGAACAGTTGGTGGACTAAAATAGTGATAGGTGTTCTACTGTTTGTGTTCATCGCACTGCAAAGGATGTTAAGCAGCGGCAAGAACCCGTTCCAGTTTCTTAGCAGGTTGAGGTTATCACCTGCCAAATAGGTATATCAAACTTGTTTAGCAACGCAAGTCTGGGCGTCAAGCTAAATTTACTTGTCTTACTGGTATTGGCTCTGCTGCTGATTGGCGTGGTTTTTCTACTGTTTTGGAATACCCAGAATTTAACCGAGAAAATCGGTGGTGAGCGCATCGTTGAAGAAGTGAACACCATACAAAGTCGATTGACGGAAATTGAGCGAGAGCTTAACGTCTATACGAACTTTGTGGTCACGAGCGTGAATTTCTTTCAGGCAGTGGGCCGTCGTGATGCGGCTGACACGGCGGAAATTATCACAACCGCCAATGCCTCTCTTGGGCTGGATGACATTACCGTTGTGGATGGCGATGGCAAGCGACTGGTGGATACGAACCTGGACGAAGACACCTCGCAGGAAGACGAACTCCTACGCACAGCTTTAAACGGTTCAACAGTGACTGCTCTGCTTGTTGAGGAAACAGATGGCAAGGCGGAAATCAGTATTGCGGTAGCAGCGCCAGTGGTAAGCAATACGAGAAATCGATTGGGTGCGATTCAGATGAGTCGCCAAGTGAGCGGAAATTTTTTGCAAAGCCTCATTTTTGGGCGACAGGGAATCCATCTGGGATTGATTTACGACGGACAGATTATCGCCCGATCAGACACCGAATCAAACCTGAATAATGTATTGACCAATGGGATCCAGTTTGAGCCTGAAGCGGTTCAGTTGGCGCAGGCTGGAGAAACCGTTGTTCATGATGGGCTGGTTATCGGGGATGGCCGAGTCCCCCACACCGTAGCTTACTCCCCTGTTACGTCAGATGATCATACGTCGCCAGCGGTCATCATGATTCTGATAGAACTCGAAGAAATTTATTCTTTTCAAAACAGCACACTGCTCAATACGATTGCGATCTTCGCAGCATTGACGGTTTTTGCACTCGCCGTGGTTTACATCAATATCTACAGGACTATGATTAGCCCGCTGAACGCCTTAAGAAAAATATCTCACATCATGGCGAGTGGGAAATATGACGAACGTGCCCCGGTCAATACAGCCGATGAAGTCGGGCAGATGGCGGCAGCATTTAACGAAATGGCAATCGCCGTCCAACAGCGCGAAGTAAGCCTCCAGGTCGCACGCGAACAGGCAGAACGAGCGAATCAGGTGAAATCGATGTTTCTGGCAAGTGTATCGCATGAGTTGCGCACACCCTTAAACGCGATTATCAATCTCACCAAATTTGTTGGCCTGGGGATGTATGGACCAGTGAATGAAGAACAGGTGGATATTCTTAACAAGGTTGAAGCTCGCAGCAAGCATCTGCTTAATCTAATTAATGATGTACTGGACATCTCCAAAATTGAAAGTGGCTCACTCGAGTTATTTGTAGAAACTGATATAAATATCGATGATATTGTGCGGTCTGCGATTGACACCGCGCAGAGCGTCATTTCAAATAAGCCCGTGAAGATCTGCTGCGAAATCGAACCGAACTTGCCCACCCTGACAGGAGATGCACAGAGAATCCAGCAAATTGTGTTAAATTTATTGTCGAATGCCTGTAAGTTTACAGATAAAGGTTTAGTCCTAGTTCGGGCATACGTGGAAAACAGTGAAATCATGGTTTCCATTGCTGATTCAGGACCGGGTATATCACAGGACGATCAAGTACTGATCTTCGAGGCCTTCCGTCAGACTAAAGATGGCCTCCGCAAAGGTGAAGGTACAGGCCTGGGTTTGCCGATCTCGAGAAGGCTGGCGGAAGCACATGGAGGGCGCGTATGGGTGAAAAGCACTCTGGGAGATGGTGCGACCTTTTATATTTCTCTCCCAATTGAAACCGCTCTGGTGCCAACGATTTAGGAGCATTTGCGAAAGACGAAGGCATGGCAGAACCATTTTTTCTGTATGTTGAGAATGATGAACTGAGTCGTGAGGTGATGAAAGCATTACTCACACGCGGCCTGGGGTACCATGAACTAACGATGTTTGAAACTAGCGCGCATTTCGAGGATCATTTAAAGGGCCTGAGAAACAAGCCTGATGTCATTTTCCTCGACATTCACATGGAACCTATTGATGGTTTTGAGATGCTGAATATGCTCCGCCGAAGTGAAGACTATTGTACCGTGCCAGTGATCGCGCTGACGGCCAGTGTGATGAATGAAGAAATCCGTCACCTGAGGGAAGCAGGTTTTGATGGTGTGATTGCAAAACCCATCAACTACGATACCTTTTCAGGTGCACTGAATCGCATCCTCAGCGGAGAACAGGTGTGGAAAATTAAATAATAAGATCTTTTATCGAAAGTGTCCTTCTAAGTTCAGGAAAAATAATGATGAATAACAAACATGCGTTGATTATTGATGATGATGCTTACA
>JAIOHN010000060.1 GCA_019912985.1 Anaerolineae bacterium
CATCGTGGTCGCGCTGCTGGGACTCAGCCCGCAGGAGGCGCGCAGCCGCCTACAAACCGCCCAGGGCGTCCTGCGGGAAGTGATCGACTGAGAGTTTTGGAGAGAAGGTGGTGGATAAAGATACCGTTCTGGCTGCTATTGATAAGGCATTCGGTCATCTTTCACGCCCGCAAGCGATGGTTCGCAATCCGAATCACTGCGACGAATGCGCCGACCATGAGGCCGTCATGCAGGCAGTTACACCGCAAACGGTCAGCCTCCAGGAAGTGGGCAGTCCCGCATGGGACCCGGTGTGCTTCCTCAGCGACGAAGCCTTTTGCTATTTCATGCCTGGATTGGCACGTCTATCGCTCAACAGCGGCCAGGATTACTACCTCTCTCAATTTCTATTTCATCTGGAACAGGGTTTCCGCATTGACCCGATGAACGCTGAGCAGCGCCGCGCGCTTGCCCAACTCATCGATTACATCGGGGAAACGATGCTCGATGAGGTCATCAACAACATGGATGATCACGGGTTGGCGCGTGTGATGGACTTGCTCGCAGAGTCTGAGGATGAATCATAAAAGGGCAGCCCGCTTGCCGAGCTGCCCATCTGTTAGGAGTTATGCCTGCCGGTAAGCATCCAGTGCAGGCTCAAAACGCTTGAGGCTGTCTTTCAGACCGCCGGGGCGGTTGCGGGCCAGCCAGTTCTCTTTGTAGCGCTCGATCAACTGCTCCAGTTCCTGCTTCATCTCCGCCGGCGATTTCTCCGCCTCGTCAAACAGCATCATGCCGCGATAGCAGCTGTGGCGGATCAAATCTGCGGCCAGCTCAAATTCCGAGAGAATGAGGTCGGCATCGTCACGCTGGATATTGGCGTCTGGCAGCACATCCATAATCTCGTTGACTTTTTCCACCGCGACGCGGAAGGACTCGGCATCTTCGCCGCCGTACTCATGGTAACGCTCCTGCCACCGCTCCAAGTCTTCTTCGGGAGCTTTCAGCAGGTCGATCAGGAAATGCCCGTTGCGGCGCGAATGACCGGGAACACGATACACATTGCCGAGGTCATAAGCCAGTTTGCCCATCACATGGGCGCTGTCATCAAAGGCAAAGGCATCCAGTACCGGCGGCAGGTCGATCTCCGCATTGGCATCCAGCGCCCAACTGACCGCTGCGCCGTAGGCGAATCCCAGGTAGCTCACTGGCAGCGGCTGCCAGTGGCCCACATCCCCCCAATCGGTGTTGAGGAAACCAATCGCGCCGTGCTTCAGGCCGTTGCTGGCCGCATTCTGCAAGTTGCCAATTGTGTTTTCGGTGCGCCCGGCGAAGGTGTTCCAGCTTGAGGTGCCGGGGCAGACATAGAAGGGGATGCCAGAACCATCAAAGGCGGCACCACGCTCGTCAAATGGATGATCGGCCTCATAGCCCCAGACCATCGCAATCACGTCCTTGGGCAGCTCGGGGATAAGCTCAGGATATTTGATGATGATGTCATCCCAGAACATCATGGTGTGATTGCGCGCTGATACCTGTTCGTAGAGCTTGAGCAGGTAAGTCAAATAAACGCGGCCTTCGCCCAGTTTTTCGACCTCCGGCTTGCTCTTGCCCATGCCCAGTTCCCACGGCTCGTCACCGCCCACATTCAGAAGTGTGCTGGTGAAGTGCGGCAGCAGTTCATCATACAGGCTCGCCATCAGTTCGATGCTGCCTGGATCAATCGGGTTGAGGGAACTTGCATCCCTGTGCTTGCCATCCCAGGGGGAGGTGAAGCCTTCGGGTTTTTCCGCCAGCGGCGCATAGGGTTCAAATTTCAGCCAGCGTTCCATGTGACCCAGGCTGTTCTGGTTCGGCACCAGCTCGATATGCCGCTGCTTGCAGAATGCATCCAGTTCCAGCACGTCCTGCCCGGTAAATGGCGAGTTCTCCGCCCACACCAGCGGGTGATGCTGGTAAGCGAAGGTGTGTTCCATGTAAAGCTGCACCTGGTTAATCTTCCAGCTTGCCAGCCGGTCCACCAGTTCCAGTGTTGTTTGCAGGGTCGGCACTTTATCGCGGCTGATGTCCAGCATGACTCCACGCGCCGCGTAATCCGGCCAGTCCTCAATCGTCAGCGCGGGGAGCATATTCTGGTACTGCAGCAGCAGTTGGTTGAGCGTGCAGACGCCGTAAAACACTCCGGCGGCATCGGCTCCGTGGATCGTTACGCGACCGTCCTTGATCGTCATATGGTAGCCTTCGGCATGACCAATGCTGGAGTCGATCTCCAGGTTCAGGCCAGTGTTGGGATAATCCTGACCCGCCACAATCTGCCAGTGAACACCAGCATAATCCACCAGCCCTTTCTGTGCCGTTTGAGCCTCAAACAGCAGTTCCGCATTCGGGATGACAATCAGCGATTCTTCAGCCAGTGCTACAAATTCTTCAGTCAAATTAATCTCGCGAGGAATCGGTAATAAAACCGGTTTTAGTTCAGACATGCTTGTTCTCCTTATGTGTTCCAGCAGTGTCTACCGCATCTTACATCGTGCATTAACTATAGCAACCCACCCGCTAATCGGCTATGTCCTCATAAAACTGTCTGGATGTATTGCGCGTGATCAAGTCGTTATGTGAGGCAGGATGTCTCGCCCACGCAACTCCACCGTGCATTCAATCGTAGTAAGTACAAATGAGGAAAGCCATCAGGGGGAAATATGAAAGCTATCGTTTACACCCAATACGGATCACCGGATGTCCTTCAGTTCAAAGATGTGCCCGAGCCAACGCCAAAAGATAACGAAGTAAAAATAAAAGTGGTCGCGGCGGCGGCTAATCCGCTCGACTGGCATCTCATGCGTGCCAAACCATTCCTCGCCAGACTTGGCGCGGGACTCCTCAAACCGAAACATGACCGGCTCGGCGCAGATGTCGCCGGGAAAGTTGTCGAAGTGGGCAAGAATGTGACCCAGCTTAAACCCGGTGATGAAGTCTTCGGAGATATATTTGAGAGTGGGTTGGGCGCGTTTGCCGAATATGCGTGCGCGCCAGAATCCGCGCTGGCGTTGAAGCCTGCCAATGTCTCATTTGAAGGGGCTGCCTCGACCCCCGTCGTAGGCTTTACCGCCATACAGGGCTTGCGGGATACCGGACACATTCAGGCCGGGGAAAAGGTGCTGATTAACGGTGCATCCGGCGGCATCGGGACCTTCGCCGTGCAGTATGCTCACGCGTGCGGCGCGGAAGTGACAGGCGTGTGCAGCACGCGCAATCTTGAACTGGTCAGCTCGATAGGTGCAGATCACGTCATTGATTACACCAAGACCGACTTTACGCGCACCGGACAGCAGTATGACCTGATTTTTGATACGGTGGGCAATTGTTCCGTCGCCGGACTTCGGCGCGCGCTCAAGCCGAGTGGCCGTGGGGTTGTTGCCGGTTTCACAACGATGCTTCGCTTGATGGAAGTGGCCTTAGTGGGCAAGTTGGTGTCACGCCCCAATGGAAAACAGATCGGGATGATGGGCACTGCCCAGGCCAAGCAAGATGACTTGCTGACCATCCAGAACCTGCTTGAAACGGGCAAAGTCGTGCCGGTCATCGACCGCTGCTATCCTCTCAGCGAGACGGCTGACGCCATTCGCTATCTCGAAACCATGCGCGCGCGCGGCAAGGTCGTCATCACAGTATAATATTGGTGTCATCGCTGGCTTCATTTCCAAATCCTGGAATAAACACGGTAAGTCTGTAACATTCAGTAGGCGTTGACGGTGTTTATTGAGCAAAAGTAGGAGGAAATACTATGAGTTTAATGAAGTCGCGTTCCAAAGTTATGTTTGTGCTGCTCGTTCTATCCCTTGCCCTGGTCATGGTGAGTTCAGTAGGAGCCATTACCTACGGCCAACCCGATGGGAATCTGCATCCCAATGTCGGTGCGCTCCTCACCACGGACCGCGCTGGTAACCTTTACCCTTACTGCTCCGGCACGCTGATCGCACCACAGGTGTTCCTGACAGCCGCCCACTGCAACATCAGTTCGTTCACTGGTACGGATGCTGTCATCGTCACCTTTGATACAGCGGTAGAGATAGGTGTGACACCCACCACTTACAGCGGGACATTTGTGGGAAACCCGCTGTATTCCCAGCGCCAGAATGATCCACATGACATCGCTGTGGTCCTGCTGGATACCGCTCCTGGACTGGCAGCGGCGCAGCTCCCGCAGGCTGGTCAATTTGACAGCTTGAAGCAAGCGAACAAGGATCAAAGCTTTACGCCTGTGGGTTATGGCGGTGAAGAGCCTGTTCCCACGCCGGGCCAGGGAATTGTGATTGATTACCTGGACATCCGGCAGTACTCAAAATCCTCGCTCAACGCGGTGAATGATGCGTGGTTGCGTCTTTCCCAAAATCCCTCCACAGGCGACAGCGGAACCTGCTACGGTGATTCAGGTGGTCCGAACTTCCTGGGTTCTGGCGACACAGAAACCAGTATTGTCGCAGCGATCACGATCACGGGCGACGCCATCTGCCGGGCGACCAATGTGGTTTACCGGTTGGATACGCCGGACGCCCGTGCTTTCCTGGGGCAGTATGTCAGCCTGCCCTAAAAGTAGCTTCGTGCCATTTTGAGCGCGAATCTCGCTTCTGAATAAGTCGAAATAAGAGGGCATCCTTAATCTAAGGGATGCTCTCTTACCGTTCAGGCTTATCAGCCTTCCCTGTCCGCTTCGGGAGATTGGGGGTAGAATCTTCGTTCCTAGAAACGAACGCTACCGGTGAAAGTATGCCCGAATCCCACACCCAACAACCGCTCGCAGATCGCATCCGCCCCCAAACACTCGAAGAGTTTGTCGGGCAGGAGCACCTTGTCGGCAAAGGCAAGCCGCTTTATCAAGCCCTACAGACTGGCGAACTGCACTCCATGATCTTCTGGGGGCCGCCCGGTGTGGGCAAAACCACGCTGGCACGTATCCTGGCAAACCAGACCAATCGCCGCTTCTTTCAGCTTTCGGCGGTGAGCGCAGGCAAAAGCGAAGTACGAGCCATTATCGAGCAAGCCCGCGCTCGTACATCTGCGCAACCCGGCTTGTTTGACGAACCGGACGAGGACAATCGCGGCGCGGTGTTATTCCTCGACGAGATTCACCGCTTTAACAAAGCCCAGCAGGATTTTTTACTGCCCTATGTGGAAGATGGCACGATCGTGCTCATCGGCGCGACCACCGAAAACCCCAGCTTCGAGGTCATTGCGGCGCTGCTCTCGCGGGCGCAGGTGTTCGTGTTGGAGCCGCTGCGTGCAGAAGACATCAAGCGCATCCTCGAACATGGCGCGGCAGAAATGGGTGTCAGTGTCGATGAAGATGCGCAGGATTTTCTGGCGGAGTTTGCCAGCGGCGACGCCCGCCAATCGCTGAATCTGCTCGAAGCCACCTCGCGCCTCTATCCTGACGGACACCTGACGCTGGCAAACCTCAAAGACACACTGCAATCCAAGCACCTGCGCTATGACAAAGCAGGGGAGGAACATTACAACACCATCAGCGCCTTTATCAAGTCGATGCGCGCCAGTGATCCCGATGCGGCGCTCTATTATCTGGCGCGGATGGTCAATGCGGGCGAAGACCCGTTGTTTATCGCCCGACGCATGGTCATTTTCGCCAGTGAAGACATCGGCATGGCCCAGCCAACGGCACTCGTCGTCGCCAACGAAGTCTTTAAAGCCTGTGAAACCATCGGCTATCCCGAATGCCAGATCAACCTGGCGCATGGTACAGCTTATCTGGCGCTGGCCCCCAAAGACCGCACCTCCTGCGATGGCTACTTCAAAGCGTTAGAGGATGTCCAACGCACGGGCAATCTCGAAATCCCGATGAAGCTCCGTAATGCGCCCACTCATCTCATGAAAGAACTGGGCTACGGCCAGGGCGATGGCGAAGAATCTAACCTGCCACGCGAGTTGAAGCACAAGCGATACTATGTAAAAGGGTGACCATCCCCGTGAAAATCCAGGAAGCATTTATCGAACGTTTTGCGCAATGGGCAGGCGATCAAAGCGACATTCAGGCGGTTGCGCTGGTCGGATCATATGCGCGTGGCACTGCGCGTGAAGATTCGGATGTTGATCTGGTGATCGTGACATCCGACCCAAAGCTGTATCTGAATGATAACGCCTGGGTGGATAGTTTTGGCAGCGTGCAAAGCATCCAACACGAGGATTGGGGCCTTGTCCAATCGAAGCGTGTGATGTATGAGGGCGGGCTGGAAGTGGAATTCGGCATCACCACGACAGAATGGACACAAACCGAAGCTGTAGACCCGGGTACGGCAGCCGTAGTGAGTGATGGTATGCGGATTCTGTATGATCCGCACGGCGTACTGCATGCACTACAAACAGCCGTGGACCGCCGTTAGGTAATATTTCTGCGCCTTGAAATGCGCCAACTGGCCTATTCCAAGAAGCATGGACTCTCCCATGCTGCAAGTACGCACTTGATTTACTATAAGGGAGATTAATGCAGAAAAGCAGAAAAGGAGTAAGCCATGCAATTTAAAAATGGCACCAATGTATTCACAGCTAACGGTAAGGAAGTGGGACATATCGATCGCGTGGTGATAGACCCACGCAGCCAGCATGTGACACATGTGGTGGTACGAGCGGGCTTTCTCTTCACTGAGGATAAACTCGTCCCGGTGGAACTGATCAAGTCCGCAGATGATGATCGCGTCACTTTGCAATCTGCTGCTGGCGATCTGGATGATTTGCGCCCCTTTGAAGAAACCCATTATGTATCGCTTGATGACGAAGAGGTCAAGGCGATGAATTATCCGGTTGGTGGAGAATACATCCCGCCGGTTTATGGCTATCCGCCCTACGGCGGGATCTGGCCGGGGTATCCAGGCGCACCGGGTTATTCGGGCCCTGCCGGTATTGCCCGCCCTGAGCAGGTCTATGCCACCCGGAAAGATGAGAATATCCCTGAGGGGACATCAGCACTGCGAGAAGGTGCGCGTGTAATCAGCTCCGACGATAAGCATGTGGGCGAGATTGAGAGCGTGCTGGTGGATGAGCATACTGAACAGGCCACCCATTTTGTGATCTCACAGGGTCTGTTCTTCAAAGATCATAAGCTGATCCCTGCGCATTGGGTTCGCACGATAGGCGAAAATGAAGTCTACCTGGGGGTTGGCTCCAAGACACTGGAGCAGCTGCCGGATTATCAACCCGAACATCAATAATTGACCCGCCTGGGGAGAGGTAAAAACCTCTCCCCAAATCTATTCCCCCACCCATACCTTCCCAAACCTGCTACAATGCACCTATCAACCCATTAGCGCTGTATTCGGCATCAAACACGGATGTATTGAAAACAGCCGCTATAATACAGAGAGTTGGGGAGATTGAATCTGATGGTGATTCAGCAGAAAAACTTCACAGTCGAAGCATTTGAAGCTTTCGCTCAACAGCCGGAAAATCGAGAGCGGCGGCTTGAATACATCGGTGGGGAGGTGGTCGAGGTGGTATCCAATCCGCTCTCATCCAAAATTGCCGCAAAAGTTATTATTTACCTGGGCATGTATCTTTTACAAAACGACATTGGTCATGTGACTGGTGCAGATGGTGGCTACCGTGTTTCTGGCGAACGTTATATCCCAGACGCGGCATTTATCAGCTATGCGCGACAGCCACAACTCGCTTATGTTGAGGGTTATAACCCCAATGCGCCTGATCTGGCTGTCGAGGTATTATCTCCGGGCAATGCCGAAGAAGAGATGACCATTAAGGTTGCCAATTATCTGGCGGCGGGCGCGGTGGTCTGGATGATCAGCCCGGCAGAGCAGCAGGTGATCGTTTTCGTGCCCGGCCAGCCAGCACAGCGTCTTACTGTAAAAGACACACTGGATGGCGGCACCGTGCTGCCTGGGTTTTCCTGTGCAGTCCGCGATATTTTCCCCAAGCAGGAAGCCTGATCTTGAATACTATTTGCCGAATTCATTTACTCCATAAATCATGATCAAAGAAAAACATTACCAGAATCCCCTGGATGCCCAGACCGGTTTCGAAGTCAACGAAGAATTTACCCGTTTTAATCAGAAAAATGATGTGTTCAATCGGGCTGTGTGGGACGACAGTGTACGCTCGGAAAAGGTACGCCAGTTCTTCGAGTCCTATTTCACGGACCTGGCGAACTTTCGCAAAGTAGAGGGCTTTACTCACCGTGATTATGCGCTGCGCAATGCGGCCTGGTACATCGCCGATTTCACTGCTGATTTGTTAGAAGCATCGCATGATCGCAAAGAAGGCTTTCTCGATACGTACACGATGTTCCGCGAAGGGGCAACCGTGCGCAAAATTGATGGCACGCCAGCGGAGAACAGCGCAGATGTGAAACGGGCAGGGCGCTTCCTGGGTGCGGATGCAGTTGGCATCTGCCAGTACGATGAGCGCTGGATTTATACACACAACTACAGCCGGAATCGACAAATCGACAAACCAAATGATCTCCCTGATGATTTGCCGAATGTGGTGGTCATCGCCAATGAGATGGATTACGACGCCATCAAAACCGTGCCCTCCGCACTCAGCGGCGCGGCAACCGGCCAGGGGTACAGCAAAGACATTATCTCCGTCCTCTCGTTGACCCAGTATATTCGCAATCTGGGCTATCGAGCCGTCGCCAGTCTCAACGACACTGCGCTCTCGATCCCGCTGGCAATTCAGGCTGGGTTAGGGCAGTATGGGCGACATGGCCTGCTCATCACACCAGAATTTGGGCCACGGGTACGCATCGCCAAGATTTTCACGGATATGCCGCTTGCGCCAGATACACCATTGGATTTTGGCGTGACGGAATTTTGCACCATCTGCCGCCGCTGTACAGATGCCTGTCCCATACGAGCCATCTCGAACGGCGAACCCTCGACTGAACGCTACAGCATCTCCAACATCGCCGGGGTAAAAAAGTGGACGATCAACGCGGATAAATGTTTTAAGTTCTGGACCAACCAGGGCACAGACTGTTCAATCTGCATCCGCGTTTGCCCCTATAACAAGGATATGACCAAATTCCAGAATCGCGCCTGGCGCTGGTTGGCCGGGACTCGCTTTCGCCGGGTCGCGCTCTGGTTAGACAAAAAGCTTAAATACGGTGGTCGCAAAACCGCTTCCTGGTGGTGGAATCGCTAACAGCCTCCTCACAGCCTTCTTTAAACGCCATACGCTGTCTTAGTTTCTTAAGGCGCAGGCTATAACCATTGTTACTTACGAAATCTAACGAAACTTAAGAAATATTCGTAAGGAACAGGTTATAATATAGAAACCATTGTCGCTTTCATTGTTGCACAATAGTTCAAATCTGTATTGGGGAATCAGTCTATGTTGGAAAAGAGGCACGATTTATCGATGGCGCTTGCACAAGCCCGCCGTGAACTTCATGCCGCTCAAGTAAAGGTATCTGGTTTAGAAGCGCAACTCGCCGAAGCCAGATCACCATCCGCTATTGATTTAGATCATGATGTGTATCGTCAAACCCTGGATAACCTGCTGGAAGGCTGCCAGATTATCGGATTTGACTGGCATTATCTCTACTTGAACGACGCCGCTGCGCGCCATGGCCTTAGAGCAAAAGAGGCGTTACTGGGCCACAGCATGATCGAGGCGTATCCAGACATCGAAACCACAGAAATGTTTGCGGCACTCCGGCAATGTATGGAAGAACGTACGACTCAGGCGTTGGATAATGAATTTACCTATCCTGATGGCACAAAAGCCTGGTTTAAGCTCAGCGTTCAGCCGGTACCCGAAGGTATCTTTATCCTCTCTCTCGATATTACCCAACACCAACAAGCGGAAATAGAGCTGCGTCAAAGCGAAGCACGCTTCCGGATGGTTAGTGAGCATGTTAACGATATTATTCTTATGACTGACATGAATGCAGTGATCCGGTACATGAGTCCGTCGGCGCGTATGTTGACAAAGAATCCAGAGCGGTTTATCGGGCGAAAATATGAGGAACTTGCCCAGTATATCCACCCCGATGATGTTGAGCGATTACAGGCTGTGATCACAGAAGCAACTTCCACTCTCACCCCAGCTCGTTATGAATATCGACATCGGAAACATGAGACACAAGATGAATACATCTGGTTGGAAGTTTCCCTGAATTTCCTCATGAATGGCGATGCTTTAGAGGGTGTCGTATCCGTCTCACGCAATATCACTCAACGCAAGCTGAATGAAGAGCAGCTATTTATACAAAGTTTTGCACTGGAACAATCCCTCAGTGGTTACCACATCGTTGATGAGAAGGGGCTTTTTGTATACGTCAATAAAGCCTATCTCAGGATGTGGGGTTATGAACATGCGGATGAAGTGATCGGCACGTCGCCTGTGTCCCACTGTGTGGACCCAACTATTCCCGCACGGGTTGCGGAGAAACTACAAAAGCAAGGGGAATATCTGGTGGAGTATACTGCCAGACGCAAGGATGGTTCCACATTCGAGGTCCAGGTTGCGGCTCGTCTGCGATCAATGCCTGATGGCCGCAGGTTATACATGGCATCCTCGCTGGATATTACCGAACGCAAACAGGCTGAGGCCGCCCTGCGTCAGAGCGAGGAACGTTATCGTCGGATGATTGAGGAGCAAACCGATTTCATCTGCCATTATGACACGGACCTGACGCTGACTTATGTAAATCATGCCTATTGCGCAATGCATGGGAAACGCCCTGAGCAGCTGATCGGGCAAAATCTGAAAGAGATGATTCCACCGCCACATCTTCAGCGCTTTCTTGCCTATATCGCTACTCTCACCCCATTGTCGCCTGTAAAAGCTTTTGAAAGCTATCTGATGACCCACGATGGGCACACGAAGTGGGTCCAATGGAAAGATCGAGCGCTGTGGGACGAAGCAGGCA
>JAIOHN010000575.1 GCA_019912985.1 Anaerolineae bacterium
TCCAAGAAAGCGAAGAAGCCTTCCCCCGACCAATAGTCCGGGTGTTTTTGCTTTCCGAAACAAAAAGCGAGCCTGCCCGGAGCAGGTTTTTTTATTTTATGGATAGGTTGACGATGTATCACTGGGAAGATAAGAAGAAGCAAAGCCGATCACCAGCACTCCCACCTGGTTAGTTGTACGCGCCTTTCCAAGCTGTACACCGCCGCCCGGATGGGTGGCGGTTTTTGTTTTCGATAAAAGAGGATATACCGAATGCACAACCATCGCATCGCCGAGTTTCACATTATCGAATCAACCCTGCGTGAAGGGGAGCAGTTCGAAGGCACGCACTTCTCAACCGCAGATAAGCTGGAAATTGCTCAGGCTTTGGATGCCTTCGGTGTAGAGTACCTCGAACTCACCACGCCCATCGCCAGCCCGCAGAGCGAAACAGATCTCCGTGCCATCGCCGCTATGCCGCGCCGCTTTCGCCTGCTGACTCATATCCGCGCCCGCATGGATGAAGCACGATTGGCCGTCGATTGTGGCGTGGACGGCGTAGATATTTATATTGGCACTTCAGCCTATATGCGCCAGTACAGTCACGGCAAAAGCCTGAATGAGATCATCGAAACCAGCCGCGGGATTGTCAGCTTCCTCAAAAGCCAGGGCATAGAAACACGCTTCAGTACAGAGGACACCTTCCGCAGCAATCTGGCGGATGTTTTCACCGTCTACCGGGCGATGGACCTGGAAGGCGTGAACCGTGTGGGTGTGGCGGATACCGTCGGCGTGGCGGACCCACTGCGCACTTACAATCTCATTCATAGTTTGCGCATGGCCGTGGATTGCGACATCGAGTTTCACGGTCACAATGATAGCGGCTGCGCCATTGCCAATGCCTTATGTGCCTTACAGGGCGGCGCAACCCATATCGACACCACGGTGCTTGGCATCGGCGAACGCAACGGTATTACCCCGCTGGGTGGATTGGTCGCCCGCCTCTATACCATGGATCGCGAACTGGTGCGCAAATATGATCTCTCTCTCCTGCATGAGATTGAGCTACTGGTCGCCTCCAAAGTGGGAATCGATATCCCCTTCAACACACCGATCACGGGAAGAACCGCTTTCCATCACAAAGCCGGGGTACACACCAATGCGGTGCTGCAAAATCCCACCAGCTACGAAGCCATCGATCCGACAGATTTCGGCCTGGGCCGCTCCATTGATGTCGCCCATCGCCTTGTGGGTTGGAATGCAGTTCGTGACCGCGCGGCGGCGCTGGGCCTGGCGCTGAGCGAGACCGATCTCCGTGCGGCTACCACCCGCATCAAAGCGCTGGCGGATCTGCGGCGCATCACCATGGAAGATGTGGATGCCGTACTGCGTGGGACAGTGGTGGTTGGCCTGCCAGAATAATTTTATTGCAAAGCACTCACGTTGATCGCAGCGCTACCAATGGAGCATAATTAAAGAATATGGGAGCAACTTTTACTGAAAAAATACTGGCTCGGAAAGCAGGACGTGCGGTGGTCAGCGCAGGTGAAGTGCTGGATATCGCCCCTGATGTCATCCTCAGCCATGATAATACGGCGGCGATCGCGCAAATCTTTCGCCAGCTTCCACACGGTCGTGTCAAATACCCGGAACGGCTTGCGATTACCCTCGATCACGCTGCACCGCCGCCTACCCCCAAGCATGCCCAGAATCACGCGCAGATTCGTGCCTTCGTCCAGGAACAGGGCATCACGCACTTTTTTGAAGTCGGACGTGGGATTTGTCATCAGGTATTGTGTGAGGAAGGCATTGTTGGCCCCGGCCTGACCGTCCTTGGTGCAGACAGCCACACTCCCCACGCAGGCTGGTTAGGCGCATTTGGCGCAGGCATTGGCCGCTCCGAAGTAGCGGCACTGTGGGCGACTGGTGAATTGTGGCTGCGGGTGCCGGAAACACTGCGTGTCACACTGACCGGTCAGCTTCAGCGCGGCGTGATGAGCAAAGATTTCGCAATCCACCTTATCGGCCAGTTAACCGCCGAAGGGGCGAATTACATGGCGGTGGAGTTCGACGGCCATGCCATCGCGGAACTCTCGCCTGAATCACGGATGGTGCTGCCGAACATGATGGCCGAAATGGGCGCGAAAAATGCTTATATCGCACCAGATGATGTGACCTGGCAGTGGCTGGAACAGCAGCTTCAGCGCAGCCGCCCGGATGACTGGCCGGAGAGACTGGCCTATTTCCGCGAAATGGCACTCTATCCCGATGCCGACGCCGCCTATGCCGAGCAACATACGATTGATCTCAGCACGATTGAACCAACCATCTCCCGCCCACATACCGTTGATCACACCGCCCTGCTTTCCGATGTGCGTGGCACGCCAATTGATGTTGGGTTTATTGGCACCTGCACCAATGGCCGGCTGGAAGATCTGGCCGCAGCCGCCAGTGTGGTGCGCGGCAGACATCTAGGCAAGCGCCTGATCGTGATCCCCGCATCCTCGCAAGTCTTACAGGACGCGCTGGCGCAGGGTTATATCAGCACACTGGTAGACGCTGGTGCCACAATTGGGGTTCCTGGCTGTGGGCCGTGTATGGGCAATCATATGGGGGTGCTGGCGCCGGGCGAGGTGTGCATCAGCAGCGCCAATCGCAATTTCCGTGGACGCATGGGCGAACGCGAGGCTGGAATCTATCTGGCAAACCCGGCAGTCGTCGCCGCCAGCGCGATCACCGGTTACATTACCCACCCCGCTGAGCTGGAACCGAATACACGCTGAACCGGAGCCTGATAATGCACACGACACACCGTATCTGGAAATATGGCGACAATATCAACACCGATGTGATTTTCCCCGGTCGTTATACCTATACAATCAGCAGTGATCGCACCGAGCTGGCGCAGCACGCACTTGAAGACCTGGATCCCACCTTTGCGGCCAATGTTCAACCCGGCGATGTAATCGTCGGTGGGCGTAATTGGGGCAATGGCAGCAGCCGGGAACAGGCTGTGACCTGTTTGGTCGCCGCGGGTGTCCGCGCGGTGATCGCCGCTTCATTTGCCCGCATCTATTACCGCAACGCCATTAACAGCGGTTTGCTGGTCATCCAATGTCCGGCAGTGATTCCACATTTGCAAACAGGCGATACGATTGAGCTGCATCTGGATAGCGCCCAAATCGTCTGCGCCGCCGGAACATTTGACTTTCCACGGCTGCCGGAATCTGTACAGAGTATTGTAGAAGCGGGTGGGATCATCCCCTACTTACAAAAAAAATCGTAGGGACTATCCGTCCCTACGATCTGGTTCTACTCAAGTAAAATCTACGGACTACAGGTCATATTTAATATCGACCATACGCCCGGTTTGTGCAGATTCAAGAATGGCATCGCAGATGACGGCATTCTTATAACCATCCACAAAATCCGCGCCATAGGGAGCCACATCCTGATCATTCACGATGGCGTTGAAGAAATGATGGAATTCGTGGACAAAGGTGTGCTCCCAGCCGATCATATGTCCGGCAGGCCACCAGTTTGACCAGTACGGATGGTAAGGTTCGCTCACCAGCACGTTCGTAAAGCCGAGCGTCTCCTTGCGACCATCCGCCCAGTACACATCCAGTTCGTTCAACCGCTCCAGATTGAAGCGAATTGAACCCTTTTCACCGTTGATCTCCCACATATTGCCGTTGCGGTGACCGTTAGCAAAACGGGTCGCCTCAATCGTGCCAAGCGCACCGTTATCAAATTCCATCATGGCGGTTACCGCGTCATCGACATCGACTTTCGTGCGTCCACCTGCGCCATCAGGCCGCTCGTCAATGAAGGTTTTGGTCATCCCCATCACTTTGGTAGGTTCACCGACGAGGAAGCGACCAATATCGAGGATGTGCGATCCCAGGTCACCCAGCGACCCACTGCCCGCCACCGCCTTGGTAAAGCGCCAGGTCATGGGGAACTCAGGGTCGATAATCCAGTCCTGCAAGTAGACCGCACGGAAATGGAAAATGCGCCCCAATTGCCCACTGGAAATGAGATTACGCGCCAGCACAATCGCCGGGACGAAGCGATAATTATAGGCCACCATATGCTTCACGCCCGCTTTCTGCACGGCGTCCAGCATCGTCTTGGCTTCTTCAGCGGTACGCGCCAGCGGCTTCTCGCAAAAGACATGCTTGCCAGCCTGTGCCGCTGCAATCGATGGCTCGGCATGCGCGTCGTTGGGGCCACCGTTATCGAAGACCTGAACATCCGGGTTTTCGACCAAATCCTGCCAGCGGGTGTAAGCATGTTCATAGCCGTAGCGCCGCGCTGCTTCGGTCACAGCCGTCTCGTTACGACCAGCGACGCCAACCAGACGCGGGATCGCCACGGGTGGATACATCATATAGGGAATAGTACGGAAGGCATTGGCATGAGCCTTGCCCATAAAAGCATAACCGAGCATCCCGATGCCAATTGTTGGGGCCTCACCAGTCGCCTGGGGGCCAGCCATGGAAGTAAAACCACGTTCCTCGCTCATGGATTCCCCCTCTATTCCGAGCCGAAAGCGGCGTCAAACGCCACATCCGACGCTTTAAAATCGGACTTACGCACAAACTGTGCCGCTTCCGTTGCGCCATGTTCCCGATCCATCCCACTATCTTCCCATTCGACCGATAGTGGGCCACTGTAACCGATACGGTTCAAAGCCCGCACGATTTCCGGCAGATTTACATCACCATGCCCAGGCGATACGAAATCCCATCCACGGCGATAATCGCCAAATGGCAGGTGTGAGCCCAGAATACTTGTGAAGGTATTGAGGCGGATCTTCGAATCCTTCACGTGGACGTGATAGATACGGTCGGTGAAACGGTTAATGAAATTCACC
>JAIOHN010000576.1 GCA_019912985.1 Anaerolineae bacterium
GTGGCAGGCGGTGGTGTGGAGGGCGGGGCGGGCCTGGGCGATTAGAGTGTGGTCGGTGCTGCTACCGTGGCGGATGCTGAAAGCGGTATGGCGCTGGTGGAACGGGCCGGAACCGTATTTCGAGAGTGAACGAGAGCGCGATATTTATCGCCGTATCCGGCGGCGTTTCCGGCGGCGCAACCGGCTGCGTCTGCATGGTATTATCTACCTGCTTGCCAACAGTTATGTCTGGTTTGAGTGGCAGCATTATCGCTTTTTCAGGCCTTCCGGTACGATTTGGAGCTACCTATTTGTCACTGGTGTTTTGACGCTGGTGCTGCTGTTTCATTATCTGCATATGCGCTCCAGCGAGGCGGAAGAGCGGGCGATTGAGGAAGCGATCGATCGTGAACGCGCGTGGCAATCCCAGCAGATGGATGAATCACGCTATCTGCGGCTGAGCGATGAGGGCGAGCTGCTGGACGATTACTATGTCGAGGAAGAGATCAAGCGGAAGCGGCACTAACAAGTTAAACTATAAAACACCCTCAAATCTGGAAAATTTAGTCTCTAGTGGAAGTTCATATGACCGTCGTCGACTGGAATGCACTCAATGCGGCTGAGGTACCGCAGTGGCTTGTTGCACTTTCATCGAAGGATGCGCAACGTCAATTTCGAGCCAGAATGAAATTGGCGCGCTACTTACAGCAGCACGCCCTTGCATTAAGTATCGCTGATTATGCGTACAATCAGGTTTTAGAAACCGATGCCCCTGTATTGATTACCTCGCTTTTACTAGAGATGTTAAAAGATGTCTCTGTTGCTAATCCACTCTATGTCACCGAGCTTCTCGAAATCGTATCCACTTATTTTAGAGAACCGACTTTGGGGCAAGCACAAAGGGAACGAGCAATAAGAATCCATGAACTTCTGTTACAAGAATTTGATCTGTACCTGGAGATGCTAAAGTTTCCTGATGCTGGTGTACGTGTCTACATTATGGATCTTCTGCGCCACATTCCCGAAAAGCAGGAGGAGATAGCCAATGCATTGATGCAACATCTTAAAACGACCTCAATCTCAGATGAGCTCGAGAAATTAACGATCATAATGTTGTTATTCGATACGATTCAGGCTGAGACATTCAACGTTGACCGCTTAAAGAAAGACTTTATTGGTGTTTTAAATCAATACCTTGAACAGAAAGAGACATCAACTGTTGAGTTAGCATACGCAGCCTACTATTTAATTGTGCTGCAAAAGGACCAGATGGCACAAACAGCAATGGATACTCTGGTCGATATTCTCAAAAAGGTCAACCTCACTGATCCTGGTAGCGACTTAGGCCTTAGCGATCTGTGGGTTGATGCTCTGCTCGCTTATGGGACTGATCAGGCCACCCATCATTCTCTAGATATCTTCGAGCACCAAACAGATGACTATGTTTTAATCCGGGTTGCCGCCTTTTTGTTGGAGTTACACTTTGGATCAGGTGATATTCATAATATTTACCTCAACATGAGTAGGGACAATGATAAATCACAAGTTTTTGTTTCATTAGATGAAACGCGGCGTTCAACAAGCATCCCACCAGTACAGCCCTTCTCAGATTTACAGAAGGATATTTTGAGACAATTTGTCTATAAAGATCGACTCTGGGACATCAAAACAAATCTCTTTGAATTGTATTCTCTACCCACGACCCAATCTGAAATGCGAAAAATGATCTAGCTTGGCCTATTGATAACTCCGGTTCTGAACAAGAGTAAAATATTGATATTCTGCTACCTTAGATGAGCGAAGTTGGTGAAGCTAATCTGTGAATGTCGAGCACATCAATGCGCAGTTTACGCGCTTGCCTTCAATTCGGATGGGACGCTACTGGCGTCGGGTGATTACCACGACGGATTATGTTTATGGGAGCCATCAACTGGCAGGCTTTTAAATACCTTACGAACCCATACAGCAGGATACATAAACAGTATTTTTGCGCTGGCCTTCAGCCCTGATAGTTCGGTACTTGCGTCAGGGCGTGGTGGGGTCCAGCTCTGGGATATTGCTACTCGCACAGAGTTTTTTCATGTTCCAACCTCAGAAGTCGCCAGCCTGGCGTGGAAACCAGATAGTACCCTTTTCGCTTACGGCAATGAAGTCATCACTATATGTGATGGACGCAGTGGCGCGCAGCACTGCATTCTGGACGGTGCCAAAGATTGGATCGTTAGTCTGGCCTGGAGCAGTGATGGCAAATGGCTGGCTGCAGGCAGTTATATGGATGATGGTCGTCTCTTCATATGGGAGGTTGAAACCGAGAGATTACACGCCGTCCTGCCTAACCCAAAAATACTGAATGCAGCCAACATGGTATTTGATGGAAATCACAGCCTGCTTTTCACAGATGGCTATGCTCGTCTCTTTCGATGGGTCTTTGATACTCAACATCTGGAAATCGTGTTTGAGAAGGAGAGCACAGCATACACCACAGCGCTGAGTCCTGATGGACGTTTGTTAGTGTATAGAATTGCTGAAACACTCCGAGAGAGCGGAGCGCGTGATCGTTTGTGCGTGGTCGATACACTAACAGGACGTGAGTTAGGGATTACAGAGCCGAACCAGAGTGAATTCACGTGTATGGCGTTGAGCAATGATCACAAACTACTGGCAGCGGCTGATCAGGATGGAAGGGTGTTTATCTACGAACTGTCGGATGTAACTCTGTAGCTGGTTTAAGGGCGTCCTGACAGGACGCCCTTACGCGATCATATAGTGGGGTTATTCTTCCTCGTCGTCAGCGTCAAAGAGGCGACGCAGCTCATCTTCCCAATCTGCTCCGACAGGTACACTGAGCTTTGGAAGATCCCCTCATGATAATAAAGTTTTTAGTTCTTCCCGCTGACTGGGAATGCCAAAAATGTCAAACACATTGGACGTGACAGACCAAACACAATCGTTTCGGATGGCCGCCTCGATGATCGCTTCTTGCGATGCATTTAAGGTGCTGTGATGAAAATCGGAAATCTCATAGGCATCTGGTAAGCTCACGGTGTAGTGACGTAATTTGCTCATCTGGTATGAGGGAATGACTCCGTAATCATTTGGAACGGAGTCAGCAGAAAATGCGAGGATGAGTGCTGCAACAAATGCATGAAAGCAGTTCTCAACCGATTGTGTCTTATCCATAACTTGAATGGCTGCTGGAAGGCCTTTTTGAAGACCTAACTTTGTTATGGTCCTGGCTTGTACTGTGACTACCAGGGCCAATACAGTAGAAGCTAGTGAAGACCATTCCATAGGATTTATCATCGTGTCTACGAGATACGCTATTGCTTCAGGCGGTGTAGCTTCCCCTAAAAGGTTTATCAAAATAACTGTTGCAGTGGTTCGTACAGCAGAATTTTGGTCAGCTTTTATTAGTCTCTCCAGAAGCTCACAGAATTCTGATCGAAGCCTGGCATCGAGTTTACTGTCCTGTAACAGATTATCATTTATTTCCCAGAGAACTTCTGCTTTAGTATCAATGTCTAGAGGGGATTCGAGGAAAACCAGTAATCGAGGCAGAATGTAATCGGTATGTTCAGTATATTCTGAGAGTAGCCGAACTGCCGCAAGTTTGACTTCTTCCTCTCCATGATTCAGAGACATAAAATAGCTGTCATGATGAATCCAAACAGCGTCGCGGATTGCTTTAGTCCTCCCAAAGAACCTGTGATTTTTGTCAAAATAGTCAACATATTCCGCCATAAAATGGAGTGCGCTTAAAATTTGTTCTTTGTTCCCCACTGTTTCAAAGGTTAGTAACTCAACAAAAAAAGGGATGATTACTACATGAATGTCAGAATCAAGAACTTGGTTTAAGCGCTTTATTCGGATACCTTGTAAGTTATTATCCTCACATAGAATCTGCTTGCCCAATTCAGCACGAGCATTAAATCTCACTTCCTCATTAGGTGAGGTTAATTGGCGAATCCAGATGGGCACGTTTTCTGCGTGGCGTTTTTTCCAATCAACATCATCTAGTCCGTTCAACATGCTTTGAAGCCTTTCAAACGTGAAGTGCTGCGAATAGCAGGGACCAGTAACGAATATCGGCGTTGATGAGGATGGAAAGGTGTTTATCTACGAACTGTCGGATGTAACTCTGTAGCTGGTTTAAGGGCGTCCTGACAGGACGCCCCTACGCGATCATATAGCGGGGTTATTCTTCCTCGTCGTCGGCGTCAAAGAGGCGACGCAGCTCATCTTCCCAGACATTCGCCAGTGGTTCCTCGAACTGGATTTCCTCGAAGGCGTCCGCCAGCTGTTCCATGTACAGGCGTACGTTGATCTCCGGGGCGAGGCTCTCGAGGTGGTCGATCTTGGCTTCGATGGCTTCGATCAGTTTTTCGCTTTTTTCTTCCAGCTCGGTCAGATCAAATTCGGTTTTGAGCATGTAGTTGATGCGGCGCATGACGGTATGCCATGCCATGAAGTCATTCTCGATGCGGATGCTGTTGCCAATCTGGGTGACGTTGGAAAAGTCATAGGTCGGCACGAAGGCGTAAAAGCCCACAAATTCCATGTTCCGGTCCGCCGCGCGACGGCAGATATAGGACCCCATGCTGGCCCCACCTTCGTAATCCGAGAGGGTGACCGCCAGTTGCTCCAGCTCGTTTTTGAGTTTGGGCAGGCTGTAAATGCCGGAAACCATGCGCTCCTTATTGTAGGGCAGTTCGCCATAGACGCCGCCCAGACTGATGATGCGCTCCACCTTGAGCTTTTGAGCGGTGTCGAGCAGCGCCGCACTGTAGCGCTCAATATCCAGGTGCGGCTCGTCACCGATGAAGATCACCACACCGCGCTCGTCGTTGCCGGTGTAGTAGAAGTCGTTGCGCCGGTCTTCCAGTGTTTCGGGATAACCGTGGGTGAATTTGACTTCCGGACGCACCAGATCATGCGTGCCGGGGATTTGGAACAGATAAAAACCATCGGGACTCATGCTGCCAATCTTGCGGGCGTTGTTCTCCTGGGCCAACCAGCGGGGCAGGCCGGAGGATATGGCACCGCCATCCGCCCACTGTCGCCAGCCGAGAATCATATACATGTGTTCCGCCTGGGGGATTTCATTCAATTGTACGACGTCGGCCATGTTGCAGCCCTCCTGTTGATTATGCCTTCACTATAGGTCAATCGCTTTCAAAAAATCAACTGAGTCGATGACCCAGGCATGCTGAAATTGCCAGCCCGAATACTGACTGGCAACGATGTGAGTATCAAGTATAGGAGATGATTATTGGTATTACGTAAGTGGGCGAAAACTCACCGCAAGTGTGTCGATGCATTTTGCGTCAGAGTGATTTTGTAACGCTGACGCTGAGGGGTGATTACAGATCTTCAGGTGCTGATGTTGGTTGTATCGAGCAGCTCACAATAGTGGGCGTAAATATCGGCAATCTCGTCATCCGATGTGCGCACGTAGGGGATGCCGTCACTCAGGCGGTGCAGCAGCTCCGGCTCATCACACAGGCGGCGTAACTGGTGCGTCAGATCGTCCAGGTCGCCCAGCTCGAAGAGCAGGCCGCTCTCCTCATGGTGAACCAGCTCAGCCATCCCGCCCAGATTGGTCGCCACGACTGGCACATTCACGCGGTTGGCTTCCAGAATCACGGTTGGGCAGTTTTCGTACCATTGGGAGGGGACGACCAGCACATCAATATCCCGTAAAACATCCCATAACTGGCTGCCATCGAAACTGCCGCACCAGTGGATTTGCTCGAACGGCTCAGCACGGGTGTGAAGCTGCTGAAGATAAGGCGAAGCATCGGGCAGGCCGCCCCAGATATCCAGTGTCAGATTTTTGCCTTCCCCTAGCAGGCGCAGCGCGGCATTCACCACCAGATCAATCCCCTTGTGCGGTTTTAGCTGGCCGATATAGCCGAGGCGGAGGGGGCCATCGGGACACTGCTTCTCGGTCGGCATGGGAACGTTATCAATGCCATGCCGCACCATTACCCAATTTGACGTATCGAAGCCAAACTCGGCAAACTTATCCATTAAAAAATGCGAAGGGCTGATGACCAGACGGGTCGCATCCAGTGTTTCGTGCAGACTGTCTTGCCGCTGGCGAACGGCCCGCACTTCCTGGTCGAGCAGCGGCGTGTTCTTTGTCATGCTCCAGAAGCGTTTTGTGAGTTTGGGAAAGTACTGGCGCGGCAGCCGGTAGCGGCGTTTATCCTCCAACAGACACACCGCGCATTTTTCGGGACTGGTTGGCCCCTTACAGAGCGTGCCATTGGCATGGAGCAGGTTGAGCCGGGCGCACATAAACCAGTATTCGGTCAGGGTGATGACCACTGGGATACCCAATTCACGGGCGATGTCTGTCACCTGGACACCCAGCAGATAACCGCTGACCATGTGAACTAAATCATAATCACCCTGGGCTAACACGTTACGAAACGCCTCACCGATTACCGGGTTATCATAACGTTTGCGCGAACCTTGCTCTTCACCGCCAATGTTGTAGTAGACGCGGTGACAGGGAATGCCCTCATAGGTATCTTCTTCAATGTGAAATTCGGGACTTTCATAGTCTTCCAGTGCCATGATTTCGACATGATGCTGGTTCGCCGCCAACCATTTTGCGATGCGTTCTGCGGCACGTTCCGCGCCTGCACGGTGGGTTGGAGGAAAACCATGGACAGCGATAAGTACCTTCATTCACACCGATCCTAATAGCTACGGTTTCCATCTTTACCCATAATACCCCCGGACTCCTTATAGTAAACAAAAGCTATTCACTTCTTAAGGAAAGTTTCATAAGGAACTGGTTGGTGGCTGTTTGCAAATGGGGTACTCTGTTAACCGGCAGTTGCACCTGATTGAGAGAATGTATGACCAAAGATTCCCATCTGCAAACGGAAATTCTGGAACAGCCGGAGGCGCTGCGTCGCCTGCTGCATGAGGAACGCGATACGATTGAGCGTGTGGCCGAGGCGATCCGCCAGCGCAACCCACGCTATATTATGCTGGTGGCACGTGGCAGCTCGGATAATGCCGGGCGTTATGGGCAGTACTTATTCGGCGCGGCCAACCATCTGCCGGTGGCACTGGCGACACCCTCCCTGTTTACGCTGTACGAAAGCCCGCCGCGCATGAGTGATTCGCTGGTGCTGGCGATTTCGCAGTCCGGCCAGTCGCCGGATATTGTGGCGGTGGTGGATGAAGGCCGCAGGCAGGGGGCGCTCACCATCGCGCTGACCAACGACAGCGACTCGCCGCTGGCACAGACGGCAGATCATGTCATTCATCTCCATGCCGGTCAGGAATGGGCGGTGGCCGCCACCAAAACCTACACGACCTCGCTGATGGCGCTGGCGATGCTCAGCAGCGCGCTGGCGGGTTCGAGCGAGCGCTTTGAGGTGCTGGCGCAGGTGCCTGATCATCTGGCGAGGGTGACGCAGCAGGCGGATACCATCATCAAAGCGAGCGAACGCTATCGCTACATGGACGCCTGTGTGGTGGTCAGCCGGGGGTATAACTACGCCACGTCCTACGAGATCGCGCTCAAGCTCAAGGAGTTGACGTATATCCTGGCCGAGCCGTACTCATCCGCCGACTTCAAGCACGGCCCGGTGGCATTGGTGGCGCATGGGTTCCCGGTGGTGGCGGTGGTGCCGCAGGGCAAGCTGGCCGCTGAACTGACGAGTTTCCTGAGTGACCTGCGCGAGCGCGGCGCAGAATTGATCGTCGTCTCGGCGCATGAGGCCGCATTGCAACTGGCACAGACGCCGCTGCGGCTGCCGGGGGAGCTGCCCGAATGGGCGTCGCCGATTGTCAATGTCGTGCCAGGGCAGTTATTTGCGCTCGGCCTGACGATGGCGAAAGGCTATGATGTCGATCAGCCGCGCAACATTCAGAAAGTCACGCGGACGAAATAAGGCGCTAGGGCTGTGCCGGGTTGGTCGCGGAGCGCCAGCCGAACCAGCGGCGCAGGCGGCTGTCTGGCGGCAGTGACAGCAGCACACTCACCAGATAAACCAGCGCGTAAAGGATAATCACCGCGAACGGATAGATGTCGAACTCGCGCTGGCCGAAGATGTATTCCACGCTGTGGGTGGCGAGGATGACCAGCAGCGGGTAGGCGGTCCCCAGACGAATGTAGCGCAGGGTAGGGTATTTCCAGGTGGGGAATAATTCCGTGCCCACCCATTCGACCAGGATGCCCAGGCTGAAGGATAGTACCCACATGCCGGGCGCGATGAAAAAGGCCAGCGCACGCGTGGCGAACTCCACCAGTTCAAACCAACTGGAGATGCCTTCGTTGCGAATCTGGCGCAGGGCGATGATGACTGCCGGGATGAGAATGATAATCTGCACCGGCCAGGGCATGGCCTGCGCCTTATAGATCACCAGGATCAGCAGCCCCCAACCAACGCCCGTCCAATTGGAGTACCCGTTGCGAGTGTTATAACGCCAGGCGCGCGTGTAAACCCCCAGGAACTCGACCAGATAACCGAGCGCGGTGCCGGTGAGGAAGATCACCACTTCGACAGCGCTGTCTGCAAAGTAGAAAGCAGTCAACGCGCCGATACCAACGATCAGCGCATCACTGAAGTAATTGTTGATGCGGTTGTGGATGATGTGCGCCAGGACCATGACTGCGCCCAGGATGACGATGTCGGCGTAGATCGTATCGAGCATAGCGATTCTCCAAATGGAAGTATGAGAGGACCGTTTAGCGAACGGTCCCTCATATTCTACTGGATTATGTATGTTTATTACATTGCGGCTGTGTCAGGCGTGAGCCGGACGCAGCGGTTGTTTTTCCACCTGTTCGGGGGCCGCCAGCCATAAGATCAGCAGCATAATGACTGCCGAGGTCAAACACCACATGCAGGTCGCGCCGATAAAAAATGGCTCAAGGAAGGTGAGGTAGGCCGAAAAGACACTGCCGACCAGCGCCAGCGCCAGGATGAGATCATTGGCGCGTGTGTCCTGGCTCCAACGGCCATAGAGCCATACCAGCAGAATGACCGCATAACCTATCATGCCAATGACACCGATTGGGATGCCGAAGATTTGGGCGTAAGCGCTCTGCTGGACCGCGTTGCAATCTCCGACCGCGCCGCAGACTGCATCCGAAAGAGTGAGTTCGACATAGCTGAGATAAGCGGCGACCCCCAGCCCGGCCACTGCTACCAGCGGTAGCAGCCACGTGGGACGGTGACCATCCAATTGCAGCCGCCCGACCTGCCACAACAAAAAGGCGAAGATCGCTGCTTCTGCGCCAGCCAATGCCAGCACCAGCAGATCGCCTTCACTGCCGAGCAGCAGCAGCGCGCTGAACACCAGCCCGGCGACACCGCCCAGGATTTGCATGATCTGGGTAAATCTGGCAAGCCGCGACCTGCTCAGAAAAAGCACCGCGCCGAAGCTCACAATCAGCCCGGCCAGCACTACCAATGCGGCACTGTTCGCGATGGGGTCCGCCGTGAAGCGGTCAATGAAGTTGGTTTGTGCTGGTGCCTCCGCGCTGAGTGAGGTGTCGGCTGTATCCGCTGCTTCGGCCTCGGCGGCCATCTGGGCCAGCACCGACTCAAAGGCTTCGCGCAGGCT
>JAIOHN010000577.1 GCA_019912985.1 Anaerolineae bacterium
CACCAAATTCCACTGGAACTGCACTACAGCAGACTCAAATGCTTCAATATATTCCAGTGTCAGGCTGTGAATACCGCCTGCATTAAAGGTATAGTCAAACGAGGCGACCTTGGGCGAAACGCCGGGGTCAAGCTGGCCGAAGTAAACTTCCTGCCCGTCGATGCGCACCCGCAGAGAGTCATCGAAGGAGACATCAAAGCGGTAGGTTCCCTGAAGGAAATTCTGGCTCGATGAAAAGCGCACCGAGAATTCATCTGCCTGATTACCCAAAGGCGATTGACCGTTGACCGAGGGTGCGCCAGGCCAGTTGAAATTGATCCCATTGATGTTGGTAATGGTGACCGGGCTGCCGTTGAAGTTGATGTTGCTGTAAAAGTCAGCCGACCAGTTGGTACCAAACTCAGCCAGTACACCCACGACAGACGCTGAAATGAACAGTACGATAAGGATAAATGCGGTTAGTTTTTTCATGAGCAACTGCTCCTGGATTATTACTACACGTATTATAACAACCCTGACCACCTCTCTGCTACAGGACTTTCAGTGGATACCTTGTCACCACTGCAACTTTTGTGGCAGCAGGCACGTATTAGGTATTAAGTTCAAGAACAAACACGATCAATCAAGACGGAGGAGTAATCATGTCTGATCAATACGATAATGAAAACCAGGATGTACCCGTGACCGAAGCACCGCGCAAGAAAACCTTCACTGAGGAAATTGAAGTTGCTGGTAACCAGGCTGTGGAACGTGTGAAGCAGTTGGTGGAAGAAGGCAACGTGCGCCGGCTGATCATCCGCAATATGGAAGATGATATTGTGCTGGAAATGCCGCTGACGGTTGGCGCGCTGGCAGGTGGCGCGATCGCATTGGCCGCACCCTGGCTCGCTGCGCTCGGCGCGTTTGCCGCGCTGGTGGCCCGCGTGAAGATTGAAATCGTGCGCGAAGTCACGGTGGAAGAAGAAAAAACCGAGTAGGTACATCCTCAATAAGTAAGTCCTCGGAGCGGCTGTTTTGGCAGCCGCTCTTTGCGTTCTCCAAATAGACCATTCACTGTTGCAGGCCACATTCAGGCTGACTTATACTCGTAAAAACTGAAAAGATCACTATATGTCGCTGCCTGAGATGCTCGTTGTATTTAGTGACTTCGCAATCAATATATGGCCCTTTGCAATCGGTATCCTTTTCATTGTCCTCCTCATCTTGTGGCGTAGAAAATACAGCGCATCCTATCTGATCTGCTTTCTGGCTTTCAGTATCTACCTGCTATTTGCGCTGGATAAAGTTTTCTTTCCCCTCCACATCAGTGGCGGATATGCCGATGCCATGCGAGCGCAGCCTTTCATAAATTCGATAAACCTCATTCCGTTCTATTTTGGCCCATTTGGCACGCTGCGCAGTGCTTTCTCAACCCTGCTTCTGAATGTCGTTCTCACGATTCCATTTGGCTTTGGCGTCAGTTTCGTGGCGCGTGTGAGGGCGAGGGATGTTCTCTGGCTGGCTCCGGGGCTTGGTTTTGGGATCGAGATCGCGCAGTTGGTCATTTCTTTGCTGCTGGGTTATGCCTATCGCGTGATTGATATAAATGATGTGTTGATGAATATGTTGGGCGTCTTGATCGGTTACGGCATCTTTAGCATTTTTGCCTGGCTCTATCTAGCGATGATGCAGCGCCTGGCGATCAAGGGCGGCGGGCTGGCGGGGTATGTATACGAGGTTGCCAGTCGTACGTGGACGAACGACTATAACTAACTTTATACTGCGTCAATTGAATCTGTGCTACAATCCAAGACATGCGACATAGTGCTATTAAATGGGAGTGGAATGTTTGGCTAAGTCACGTACTGAGCAATTGGTAGATCGTTTGCGCGACCTCCAGGCTAGCTCCGGCGATGTTGAAGGGGCCGCCATCGTCAGCGTGGATGGTCTGAGTATGGCCTCAGCACTGCCCGGCAATTTCGAAGAAGACCGCGTCAGCGCCATGTCCGCCGCCATGTTATCGCTCGGCGAGCGTATCTCTGGTGAGTTGGGGCGTGGGGTGCTGGAACAGGTCTTTGTGAAAGGTGAGAAGGGGTATGTGATCCTCACCAATGTGGGCGAAGAAGCCGTGCTGACTGTGTTGGCGCGCCCGGAAGCCAAGCTGGGCCTCATTTTTCTAGATGTTAATCGCACCGTTGAAGACCTCGCCAAACTGGTTTAAGAGTTTAAAGGTGTAGCGTTGCCGTGCTCGAACTCAGCGGTTTCTACTATCCAAACCGCTTTGCGCGCTCTTTTTTGCTGGCGACCGAAGCCGTATTAACTGCTGGTGGTTTGGCTGCGGTGTTAAGCATCGCTGAGTTGGATGCTTACACTGAGCAATTACCGTCGGACGACCTGAAACGACAATTCGATTTCGCTTACCTGTCTGCGATCAACCTGTCGCTGGAAGAGATGTACGGCACGCGCGGGGGGCACGGTATGGCGCTGCGTATTGGTCGTACCTGGTTTACGGATGGGCTTCGCGAATTTGGCCTGCTGGCAGGGCTGGCAGATGCGAATTTCCAGGCGCTGCCATTGGAGGCACGAGCTGAATTCGGCCTGCAGGCACTGGCACGGGTGTTCAACACTTATAGCGACCAACACTGCGCAGTGAACTCAGACACAGATCATTTTTATTTTACGGTGGCACAAAGCCCCATGACCTGGGGACGGCAGTCCGAGCGATCCGTGTGCCATGCGCTGGTTGGAGCGCTGCAAGGCTGCCTGCACTACGCCTCAGATAGTCACGAATATCATGTTTATGAGCAAACCTGCCGCGCTGTGGGGGGCAGCCAATGCGTGTTTGCCATCAACCGAAATCCGATCGGGCAAGTAGGGAGATATACGGGTGGATAAGCCGCGTATTCTGATTGTAGAAGACGATCTTGATTTATCGGAAATGCTCAACGCCTATTTTCAAATGCAGCAGTACGAGGTGGTGACTGCTGGTTGGGGCGAAGATGCGCTGCGCGTCAGCCAGGAAGAACCGCTGGATTTGATCGTGCTGGATATTCGTCTGCCGGACATTGATGGGTACGAAGTGTGCCGTCAACTGCGCAGCCAGCGCCAAACACATGATACCCCCATTCTATTCCTCACCGAAAAACGCGACCGCGTGGATAAACTTCAGGGCCTGGAGTTAGGCGTGGTCGATTACATTACCAAGCCGTTTGATATTCAAGAGGTGCATTTGCGCATTCGCAATGCCATCCACCGTGCCGAGCAGCACTCCTCCCTCAACGGAGTCACCGAGTTACCCGGCGGCGAACTGGTCGACGAACAGCTTGAAAAACTGGTGTTCGATGAGGGTCCGTGGGCAGCACTGGTGATTATGATCGACAAGCTCAGTCAGTTTCGGGATAGCTATGGCTTCCTGGCGGCTGATGATGTGCTGCGGGCGGTTGCCCTGATGATTCGCAACGCTGTGCGCGAATTCGGCAGCGAGGATGATTTTGTCGGTCATCTGGGACCGGAGGAGTTCCTGGTCGTCACAGCACCGGATGCGATCAAGAATATTCGAGAGCGTCTGGAAGTGCGTATGCAGCAGTCTCGCGAATATTTCTATCCGCTCAGTGACCGCCAGAAGGTTCGTGATATGACGGAACTTGACCCGCTGCGGCTCACCAGTGCGCTGGTTGAATCGGGCGATGGGCCTTTCGATTCGGCGGATGCCCTGCGTGACCTGCTCAACAAAAACGCTGCGGCTGCCCGTCAGGAAGCTTCCTGAGCGGCCTGCCACAGGTCATAATCTTCACGCGTCACCAATTGCCCGCCCTGGATCTCGGAATCTTGCAGGCGGCGGTTGGTATCAAAATGGAGGGTGAGTTCCACCTGGGCGCATTTGTAATTACCGCTGCTAACCATCTTGCGCACCCAATAGCCGGAGTTGGTGTCGTTCAGACTCAGGTCGTTGCTCATATCCACTCGCACACGCAGCACATCGTCGCAGCGGTGTGGTTTGACATAAAAATACTGTCCGCGCCCGTCGGTTTCTGGCCTGCTGCTTCCGTTACCGCCGAACAGATTCTTTAAAAAATTCATGACCCTGCTTCCTTAGTTTTGATAACCTGCAAAGCATTATGGCCCGTCTTTCCCGTAGAATGCAAGGGTAGGTCAGGCGATTAGGAGCGAGGAATGTCGATGTCCAAAGGTCGTTACTGGCGTACAGATGAAGATGGAAACCTCCTCAATGATGCCAGCCCAGAATACATCCAGCCGCCATTTGCAGCGGTCGTGCAGGCGGCGGTGGATGCCTATTTGCAGCACATCCCCGATGATGTCCACAGCATTTATGTCACGGGCTCAATCCCGCGTGGGCTGGCGATTGAGGGCGAGTCCGACCTGGATATGTTCGCTGTCCTCACCGAGAGCAGCGACCCGCTGCTGGTGATGCAGGATTGGATCGAGCCGACCGAGGAAGCGTTGATCGATCAGTATCCGTGTGTGACCGATGTCCAGCTTGAAGTGTGGCCGGATGGCTACGTGTTTACCGACCCGGCACGTTTCTCAATCGGCGCGTTCATCATCAAAACCCACAGCGTCTGCGTGTGGGGCAGTGACCTGACCCCGGAACTGGGGGATTATCCGGTCAGCGCTGCCATCGCCAACGACGATCTGGTGCAGATTGAGCCGGATATAGCTGAAGCAGTCGAGCGAATCCAGGCTGACCGTCAGCCGGCCAATGTGCGTTACTGGTGCCGGCGTGTCATGAAGCAAATTTTACGGGCGGGATTTGCGCTGGTGATGGTCGAAGAAGGCCGCCATACGCGTGATCACGACCTGTGTTACGAGGCTTTTGCCCGCCATTACCCGGGCCATGCGGCGGATATGAAACGCGCTCTGGAATATGCGCGTTTTCCGCTGGAGGACGCCGATGGCGTGCTGGCGTTTCTTGAGAATATGGGGAGTTGGATCATTGCTCAAGCCAATCGCTGGCTGGATGAACATAACCCGGCACGTGATCCGGCGCTGGCGGTGGATGATGTCGAGGAAATAGAATAACGCCCCTGTCCGATGAGAACAGAGGCGTGTGATGTATTAAGCGGCTTCGGGGAAGTACTTCTCCAGGCGGCGAGGTTCGTCATCACGACGGTTCCAGCGCCGGGCGGCATCCTCGCGGCGGTGACGATCCCACAGCACCGCCAGCTCACCGGTAATATGGTCGATACGGGTTTTCTGCGTGGTGGTGAGCTGCTGTTTTCCCGCCAACCGCCACAAGTCAAAACGTTCAGTGCTCAAGGCCTGAATTTGCTGCATCGTATCCATCGTGTACCCCTTTTTCGCACACGTTTCCTAGTCTATAGATTCCGACGCATTGACCCCGCGCGTTGTTACGTCAGAGATGTGTTAGAGATTTTCCAGGGCATCCACCAGTTCGGTGAGGTCATCAAGCAGCAGATCAGGCTGCATGGCGATCAAATCTTCGCGGCTGGCAAAGCCAGTGCAGACCGCCACGGATCGCGCGCCCACCGCCTGCGCACAGGCGATGTCCGCCGGGGTGTCCCCGATGATCGTCATCTGTGCAGGAAGCAGATCGCGGCCCAGGTGCAGCATCGCCCGCTGCAAGGCCAGCGGCGGCAGATCGTTGCGGTGAATGGATTCGCTGCCATAAGCGCCAATCGGGAACCAGGTTGGATCAAAACCAATGGCTTTCAATTTGAGCATGGCAGTCAGGGCGACATTGCCGGTAATGATGCCCAGCAGCGTGTCCGGATGCTGGCGCAGGGTGGTAATGGATTCCAGCGCACCGGGCAATGCCCAGATTTCGTACTGGTCGAGAATGGTGGTCATGGCGCGTTCCAGTGCCTGCTCATAGTGCTGCATCAGTGCGCCGATGCTCTCGATGGTGTGGCCTTCGCAGGCCAGCACTTCATAGAGAATGCCCCAGTCTGTTTTGCCGCCGAAATGCAGGCTCTCGATCATGCCGCAGGAACCAAAGACCTCCAGCATGG
>JAIOHN010000578.1 GCA_019912985.1 Anaerolineae bacterium
CGCATCCATTTTCTCTGCATGATTATTCCTTTCGTGAAATGGTGTTGTTAGGCTTCTTCAGCCATGAATTCGTGGTGATAGCGAACTACATTCGCCCAGGCTTCTGCCTCGGTGGCAAAGTCATCCGGAGATGCCCATGAGCCCGTTCAGGAGCAATTGCGCTATCAGGGGGTGATAAACATGCGCGGCAAGCCTCCCAATTCAGAGGTGCCAAAAAGTCGTCTGAAGCAGGAATAAAAAACCCCCACTCACTCCGTATGGAGTGGCGGGGGCATGCTTGATTTTGTTTAATTCAACACCGATGGATCGATTGTTCCATCCTCGATGTTACTGACCAGGGCTTGGCACAGTTCGTCGGTGGATTCGCTGTCATAGCATTGGAATCCATACGATTCGAGAATTTCGACGATCTTGCTTCGTTCCAGCCAATTGACGGTCTTCCGCAGATCGCAATCATCAACCACGGCATACTTCCTTGATATCCGTGATCTTGTTTTCCGGGATGCGAATGCCGTAGATGTCTGCATCCGAATAAAGGATGCTCTGTTTGTTGGTGATGAACCGCAGATCATCGACAACCCACGGATTGGATCCACCATCAAGCTTCTTGCACTTCGTCCCAGCGGGAACCGTGACTTGGTGCTGCATGCTGCCAGTTGCGCCGAACGTTACCGTCATTTCCTCGATGGTGACACCCGTTGCAACGTGCGGTGTTGGTGTGCTTTTCATGACTTCTCCTTGAACTGCGGAAATTTTGCCTTTGTGAGGGGATTCCCGCAAGGTGTGGTGCTAGTGTGTCCGCAAGTGATTGCTGGTTGCCATACTGATAAAAAGAAGGCCCGTCACGGAAACCGTGACGGGCTGGTGAATCTTGATGGCTTGGAGATGCGCCTACAGAAGGCCGGCTTCAACCTGGGCTTTTTCTTCCGGGAAGAGGCCGTTTTCATCCATCTCTTTGGCGCAGTGGCCGCAGTAGCACTCCCCGGGCTTGAAGCCTGCCCGTGCGCCAATGAGTGTCGTTACATACGGATCATCAACCGGAACTTGCTGGTTGAGGGCCTGTTTCGCGCAGGTGCAACAGATGATTTTCATGGTCATCCATTATGCCTGGTGCTGATACTGGTCCGCATAGGCGGCCAGCGCAGCTCGCTTATCCTCGTGGATCGAAACCCGATTCGGCCATGCAACTTCGCCTACCGGAATCAGGTCGGCGATTTCCTCGTCGAGTACCCCGCGCATGGCGCATGTGGGGTATTTCGTCGCAAGCCGACCGAATGCGCAAATGATGCGATCTTCGATGCGGTGCAGGTTGCAGGCGCCGTACAGGTTGCCTTCGTAGTAGATGACGATCTGGCCGTGCCGAGGAATGCCGACGATGCCGGAGCCGGGCAGCAGCTCGCGCTCGAGCCGGGAGCCGGCGACGGGAACGTAGATTGTGGCTTTATCGTGCGCAGGTTGCATAAGGTCTCCAGTTTGATTGCTTTCCCCAGCTTGTGATGAGCCTTGCGGACAGGCCTCGGAAAAAGACGTTCAGAAGGTTTTCGCAGGCTTGGGCACTTGAGAGATCGGCAAAAATAGCCCACTCCGTGGCTTCGTCTCGGTGATTGCATCCCGAGGCAATGGCGCCACGGGTGGCCTTGAGCACTTCTCGCTCATATTCGGGTGTGTTGCCGAACTTCTCCCAAACCATCAAGGGCACCTCAACCGAGACGCGGTACTGTTTGGAAATTGTCATTTCAGCAACTCCTCTGGCGCATCCATTTCCTGATTGACGACGATGATGGCGTATGCGCCTCGCATGTTTCCGATGACGGTTTTCCAGTCGTTTATATGGGCGCGCACACAGGCTTTCGCCAAGCGGTCTTCCACGCCGAAATCGTATTTAGCGAGAAGATTACTGTCGGGGGCCATAACCGAGAGCGTGCCCTTGTCGGCATGGATCATGATGGGATACTTGAGCGAGGTTTCCCGGCTCCAGTTGTGCGAACGGGGCATGAGGTCCGCCATTTCAACCAGGAGCGGGACGTCACCCCAGATAATGATGCTCTCCAGCGCGTTCGATACTGCCTTGGCGATATCCCAGCTTTCATCCCAACTGCCGAAGGTTTTAGCCCACGGCATCTCGATGTAGCCGCCGTCGCGCATAAACAGCATGAGGCGGATCATGCGCCCTTCGCTGTGGCCTTCGGTCACGTAGCAGGCGATGTGGGCAACCGGACGCTTGTCCAGCGTCCAGTTTTCCTTCTCCGCTAGGGTGCGGCTGCTCCAGTATTCGATACCGTTCTCGGGAAACAGCACATTCACGAATCGCTCGATCCATTTGGCAAGCTCTTGTAGCGTGCCATTGCCGACCAAACCCTTGCGGGTGGTCTTGAAATATCGGTTTTCCATGTTTCTCCTTTGGCCGTAGCCATAATCAAAATGAGCCGGATGGCTCGTTCAAAGGGGATTGCCGCCGGAAGTGCCAATAAAAACCCCCGTAGCCAATGGCGTACGGGGGCGGGGAGTGGGTGCTTCGAGGGCGATTATGCAGCCTCTTTCAGCGTTGTGGCCTGATTTGCCGCCGCCAGGATGTCGCCATATTTCAGCGGCAGCCCGGTTTCGCGGTTCCAGCGTCCCAGCCATACCGGCAGCTCCCTGATGCCTGCCTCGCGGGCGGTAAGGATGCGCCGGCGGTTGGCGCCGATCAGCTTGCGCACGCCGTCATGTACCTGCTCGAATACCGACGGATAGGGCGGCAGGTGCCCGGCTCTGTACCAGGCGACGTAGCGCTGGAAGGTCGGATGCCGACGGATCTGATCTTCCGGCTCCGAGGGGATCACATCCATCGGATCGACCAGATCGATGTAGTCGAGGTAGGCTTGTTTCGGGCCCGGGTGCCAGTGCTGGATGCGTACAGCGTAGCGGAGGTGCCGCGGGTAGTTCGTATCCGGTTCCTCGCCATTAACAGTGGCAAGGTAGCGGTCCCGGTCGGCCATCTGCTGCGGCGTTTCGTTGAAGACGTTGGCCACGACTTCGGGTGGTAGCGAGAAGCGCTGCGCGACGGCCTGCGCGATCAGATGCTCCGGCAGGCAGTCGAGATCGCTGTCGGAGAGCACCTGGGTGATACCGTTGTCGCATCGGACGGTAAATTTGCGAAACTGTGGGCCGGGGCCGAACAGGTTTTCTACGGTGCCCAGATGCCCCGTTTCCT
>JAIOHN010000579.1 GCA_019912985.1 Anaerolineae bacterium
AACACAGACTGTCGAAAGCGACTTAGATGAAGCGACCCTACAGGAAATAGCGAACCTTACCGATGGGCGTTATTTTCGGGCTGTGGATTTGAGTGACTTACAGCAAATTTACGATCAGATTGATGTTCTGGAACAATCGGACGTGGAGCGACAGGTATTTGTGCGCTGGCAGGAGCAAGGCGATTTGTGGCTGGCGCTAGGGTTGGCATTGCTGATCGGTGAACGCGTGCTGCGGCAAACTGTTTTCCAGGTGATTCCCTGATGATTACCTTCGTTCATGCTTCTGTGCTGTTTTTGTTACTGCTTGTGCCATTGGCGATTGGTTTTCTCATCTGGCGATCACGTGCGCGGCTTGCTGCTCGGCAAAAGCTGGCTCAATCAGTGCTATACAACCGCTTGTTTGCCGATCTCAGCCAGCGGCGGCGTATCCTCAAAGCAGGGCTATGGCTCGGTACGCTCACAATGGTCATTATCGCTCTGGCACGCCCTGTGTGGGGAACGGACCTGGATATTATCGAGACACAGGGTGTCAGTGTGGTGTTTTTACTGGATGTCAGCAACAGTATGGCTGCACAGGATCTCACTCCAAGCCGATTAGAGCAGGCCAAACTCACGATCCGCGACCTGTTTAAAGGTCTGGAAGGTAATGCTGTTGGGTTGGTATTATTTGCCGGTACCGCAGTTGTCCAGCTGCCATTGACCACAGACACACTGTCGGCTGTAACGTTTCTCAATCCGGTGAGCACAGACGCCATCACACAGCAGGGTACTAATATCGAAGAGGCGATCCGTCAGGGGCTGCAACTGTATGATCAAACCAGCCCAACATCGCGGATCATGGTTCTGATGACGGATGGCGAAAATCATGATGGCGATGTGAATACGGCTGTACAGAGCGCTGTTGAATCAGATGTATCAATCTACACAATTGGTTATGGTGATCCTCAGGGCGCGCCAGTGCCTGAATTTGATATTGATGGCAATATCATTGATTATAAAACGGACGAAGGAAACAATGTCATTCTGTCACGCCTGAACGAGGAGGGGTTACAGGCCATTTCAGAAGCGACGGGCGGAATTTATCAGCGTGCGAGTTCCAGCGGCATCGAAGTAGTAAATCTTATCAACCGTATCCGCGAAGCCGCCGCAGATACATTGGAAAGCCGCCAGCAACAGCGCGGTGTCGAACGGTTCGCAATATTCGGGGCCATTGGGTTGTTATTGTTGTCTGTCGAAATGCTGCTTTCAGAGACAAGGCAGAGGCCGGATGAGCAAGCAGCCTGAGTGGCTTATTGTATTCTGCCTTGGTTTGAGCTTGGTGATGATCGCTGCTTGTGCGGTCAATCCAGCGGAGCGAAATAATGCGGGCAATGACCTCTACAATCGGGGTGATTATGCTGAAGCAGTTGAGGCCTATCAGGCGGCGCAGGTGAACGACCCTGACCGGCCAGAGGCTTACTACAACGATGCCAGTGCGCTTTCCCAATCTGGTCGTATGCAGTCCGCCATTGCCGCACTTGAGCAGGCGTTAAAGACGGCTGATGATGGCCTGGCTGCCCAGGCTTACTATAACCTGGGCAATGTTTATTTTGAGATGGCATTGTATGCGGATGCGGTCACAGCCTATCGAGAAGCGCTGCTGCTGCGACCAGATGATGCGGAGGCGCGTTTTAACTATGAACTGGCACTTCAGCGATTGCCTACCGCGACGCCACCACCACAGGAACTTGAAACCGATCCGGAAGAGGATGAATCAGAACCTGAGGTTACACCGACCCCCAATCCTAGCGGTCAGGATCAACCTTCACCAACACCCTCACCCTCCGAGGGTGAACCAGAGGAAACCGCCGAGCCTGAAGAGGGCGATGGCGATGTCACCACGGCTACAGTGACACCCTCAACGCCCACGCCGAACCCGAATGGATCCCTTACTATCGAAGATGCGGAGCGCATTCTCGATGCAGTGCAGCAGGATCAGCAAACCCTGCGTGAGTATCTTGAAGAAGCCGTCAGTCCGGTTCCACCATCGGCAAAGGACTGGTAGCAATGCGACGTTGGGTCCTGTTGTTGATGATTAGCCTGCTTTGTTTGGTGTTGAGGCCAGTTCTGGCACAAACAAGCCCCGGTGATGACTATTTCGTGGAAGCGACTATCAGTAATCCAAGCCCTTTTGTGGGTGAGCAGATCATCTATACTTTTCGCCTGTATACGGTTGACCAGTTTGACCAACCCGCTTCCTATCTACCTCCCGACTTTGAGGGATTTTGGCGCACGGACATACGGGGAGAGCGTGACAGCACAGCTCAGGTTAATGGGCGTTACTATAGTGTCAAGGCGCTGGATACCGCACTCTATCCGACTCACGAGGGCAACCTGATAATTGAACCGGGTGCGCTCGACCTGTCCGCGACTGTTTTCGCTGATGCCCGCCGCGTTCCGACTAATCCTGTACAGGTGCAGGTGCGCCCGTTACCGGAGGGCGCACCGGAAAACTTCGATGGGGCAGTGGGCCAATTTTCGATGCAGGCGACACTCGACCGGCAAACCCTGGAACAGGGACAGCCTTTCACGCTGCAAATCACGGTGACCGGTACAGGCAATGTTGAGCAACTGAATGCGCCGGATTTGAACTGGCCGGAACAGTGGCGCGTCTACACCAATCCCACGGACTTCCAGACTTTCGAGAACAACAGTATGCTGGTTGGTGTCAAGTCTTTCGAGTGGTTGCTATCTCCTACAGAGACAGGCACACTGACCTTGCCACCGGTCTCGCTTGCATATTTCGATCCTTCCGATCTGGTGTACAAAACTGTCAGCACTGGTGATGTAACACTGAACGTTTTGCCATCTTCGCAACCAGAAGCACAGATCACAATAGCACCCGCACCAGCAAGTGCCTTGACACTTAAAACGATCGAGTCACCATTACGCACAGGCGAGGATAGGCCATCCCTCTTCTTCTGGGTGTTGTGGATCGTGCCGCCAGCACTGTTCGCTGCGGCGTGGCTGTGGCTGCGTCAACAACAGCTTGTCCCGACTGAACGTCCCGCGCAACGTAAACAGGCCGCCTTCACACACGCGCAAAGGCAGCTCAAGCAGGCCGAGAAAGCAGCGCCTGGTGAAGCCAGTAAATTATTGCGGGAATCATTGTTAGGCTATCTGGGCGCATTTTGGGGGAGTAATGTGTCGGAGATAGATCAGTATGAACTGCAATCGCGGATGCGTGATGCCAACTTCGATGACCGGTTGATTGAAGGTATTAATACCTATCTAGATTGGGCCAACAGCCTGGAGTATGCACCGGAAGCCAGTGCGGATGTTCGTAAGCTGGTCGAGCGGGGGCAGCAGATTTTGGCGGCTTTAGATAAAGCATGGGCGAAGTTAGTATGACGATGTTATTCGTTGCACTGCTAAGTTTGCTGCCTGCATTTGCGTTTAGTCAACCCACACAGGTGGATGCGGGTTCGCTGGCGGCACAGGCATCCAGTGCTTACGAGGCGGGGGATTATACCAATGCCATCAGTCTCTATCGCGCGCTGCTCGATGGGGGCATCCGTGACAGCCGAGTCTACTTTAACCTGGGCAATGCTTACTACCAGTCTGATAACATTGGCTTTGCGTTACTGAACTACCGACGCGCACAGCAGCTCTCACCACGTGATGGCGAAATTTACCAGCGACTCAATCTGGCTCGTTCCAGGCGATTGGATATTCAAGGTGATGAAACCCTGTGGTTGGATGCTATGTCGACCTTCACTTTGGCTGTAGTGACCTGTCATGAGCTGGGTTGGATTGTGCTGACTCTGTGGTTTGTGTTTTTTGCTTGCCTCATCGCCTGGATTCTGCTGCGGACGCAGCGAAATGTACTCCGTCCCATATTGTTCGCAACAGGCCTGTTTTTGATAGTTGGCCTTAGTTTATGGCTGGTACGTGGCTTTACAGAGGCGAATCGGCCTGCTGCGGTCGTTGTGGAGAATACAGCTACTGTGATGAGCGGGCCGGGGGAGGACTACCTGGAATTGTATCGACTTTATGGCGGCGCGGAAATGCGCTTGCTTGAAGTGCGTGATGGGTGGGTGCGCTTCATGCTCCCTGACCAGCGGCAAGGATGGATTCCACAATCCACAGTCGAACAGGTGTAAAGGGCGCAGTCACTGCACCCTTTACGATGATTTGCGCTATTGCAATAAATCAGGGATTTGTTCCGGGTTATCGGCCACGCGCACCCCAGCAGCACGCAGTGCCTCGATTTTCTCGGCAGCGGTGCCTTCGCCACCTTCAACAATCGCGCCTGCGTGACCCATACGTGTGCCTTCCGGTGCGCTTGCTCCGGCGATAAAGGCGGCAACCGGCTTGGTCATGTGAGCCTTGATGTATTCAGCAGCATCAATCTCTGCACGGCCACCGATCTCGCCCAAAATCGCCACTTTTTGCGTCCCCGGGTCGTTCTCAAACATCTCCAGCACATCGACAAAGTTGGTGCCAATGATAGGATCACCACCAATACCCACACAGGTGGATTGGCCCATGCCACGGCTGGTGAGCGCGTAAACCACCTCATAGGTTAATGTACCGCTCTTGGAGACCACGCCGATGTTACCCGGTGTCGCGATGTAACCCGGCATGATCCCTACTTTTGCCTGTCCCGGGGTCAGCAAACCGGGGCAGTTGGGGCCAACCAGGCGGCTGCCACTGTTTTTCACATATTGATAGACTTTCATCATATCCTGAACCGGAATATACTCCGCCAGGCAAATGATTAACTCAATACCTGCATCTACTGCCTCGTAGATTGCATCCGGCGCGAATGGGGCCGGGACAGCCACCCAGCTCACATTGGCTTCGGTTGCATCTACCGCTTTTTGCACCGTATCAAAAACTGGACGGCCCTCAAACCACTCACCGCCTTTGCCAGGGGTTACGCCACCGACTACATTGGTGCCGTATTCGATCATGAGTTTGGTATGAAAACTACCTTCACGGCCCGTAATACCCTGGACGATTACTCTGGAATCGCGGTCGACCAAAATTGCCATGTTTAGTTTGCTCCTCGTACAGCTTCGACCGCTTTCTGTGCGGCTTCTGTTAAAGTTTGGGCGGTGGCAAGATGAGGAATTTGCGCCTCGTCGATGATTTTTCGGCCTTCTTCCGCATTCGTACCCTGCAGGCGAATAATCATCGCAACATCTGGCTTGACCTCGTTGTAAGCTTCGATGATGCCATTGGCAACCTCATCACCCCGGGTAATGCCGCCAAAAATGTTGATCAGAACCGCTTTTACATTCTGGTCAGAAAGGATAATACGCAGTGCTGCCGCGACCTGTTCAGCCTTCGCACCACCACCAATGTCCAGGAAGTTGGCAGGGCCAATGCCGTACTGCTTGCCATATAACTGTGTCATGTCCATTGTGGTCATGGCAAGTCCAGCACCATTCACCATACAGCCGATTTGCCCGTTGAGCTTTACATAACTGATGTCTGCTTCACGTGCTAATGTTTCAGCTTCTGGTTCTGCACTGGTATCCCGAAGTTCAGCCAGGGTTTTTTGGCGGCTCAAGGCGTTATCGTCAATCACCATCTTGCCATCCAGTGCCAGCAGAGACCCATCGCCGGTAATGACGAGCGGATTGATCTCAGCCAGGACGGCATCACTTTCGACATAACAACGGTAGAGCGCCTGTGCGATCTTGGCAAATGCCCGCCAGTGCTCACGGGGCAGGTCGATGCCTACCGCGATTTTCACAGTCTGGTAGTTGTGGAGACCAAGCGCCGGGTCAATGTGCTCACGGATGATGGCATCAGGATTGTCGTGTGCCACAACTTCAATTTCGACGCCGCCTTCAGATGATGCCATCAGCACAGGTTTACCAGCGGCGCGATCATTGGTAATACCCAGATAGATCTCCTGCGCGATATCGGCACCGGGATCTACCAATACTTTCTCAACCGTGTGACCTTTAATATCCATCCCAAGGATGGCCTGAGCGCGCTCACGGGCTTCTTCCGGGTTTTTAGCGATCTTGACACCACCGGCCTTGCCACGCCCGCCAACGAGTACCTGCGCTTTGACTGCGACCACACCATCTGCTTCTTTTGCGATTTCGTAAGCCTCGTCCGGTGTCGTGGCAACTTTTCCATGAGGGATAGGGATGCCAAATTCGGCAAACCGAAATTTGGATTGATACTCTTGTAGGTTCACGTATTCCTCTCTTTACTGATACGACAATGAGTCCCAAAAGTATAACACTTCTGTGTTAAATCACCCTCCCGTAGTTTGTGGAAGATTGTCATATTTCGTTGGGTAAGATGGCGATTCAACGTTGACTTGGTTGCTGGTCGCTACTATAATTTTTCTTTCAGTACTTTGTCTACGAAATTCACAGCCAATTTTCCCCGCAGCACGCACCCGCGTGGCGCGGCGGCGGTGGCAAGTGAAGATTGGAGTTCAGTAATGTATGCAATTATCCGTACTGGTAATCGCCAGTACCGCGCCGAGGTTGGGGGGAAACTCGACGTTGAACGGCTCCCTTACGAAGTTGATGAAAGCTTCGAGATTACGGATGTCCTGCTGATCGGTGATGATGAGCAGACCGTCCTGGGGCAGCCGACCGTTGAAGGCGCAACCGTTAAAGTCACCGTGATCGACCAGTATCGCGGCAAGAAAGTCACTGTATTCAAATATCGTCAGCGTACCAATTTTCGCCGGAGACGCGGCCACAGGCAGTATTACACGCGCCTCCGTGTGGACGACATCATCGTCTAAGAAAAACGCGAAAGGATTAGTTAGACATGGCACATAAAAAAGGTGCAGGTTCCAGTCGTAATGGCCGCGATAGCAATGCACAGCGGCTTGGTGTAAAGCGTTTCGGCGGTGAATTCGTCGTTCCGGGAAATATCATTGTCCGCCAGCGTGGGACCAAGTTCCATCCTGGTAATAATGTCGGGCTTGGCAAGGATCATACCATTTTCGCGACCAGCGAGGGTTATGTGGTCTTTGAGCGGATGCGTGGCCGCAACGGTCGCAAGCAAATCAGCGTTTATGCTGAAAGCCCGCATGCAAACCAGAAACAAGCATAAGGACACAAAACCATGAAAGAAGCAATACATCCAACCTGGTATCCTGAAGCGCGTGTCGTATGCGCTTGCGGGAATACTTGGACAACTGGTGCAACGGTTGAAGAAATCCGTACTGACATCTGCTCTGCCTGCCACCCATTCTATACTGGTGAACAGCGTATTGTGGACACCGAGGGGCAGGTGGATCGCTTCTACAAACGCCTGCAGCAGCGCAATAGCATTCAGCGCGAAGCAGAAGAACGTGTCGCAGCGCGTACCTCACCCGATCTTCCTATCGCTGAACTCGAGCTTGGCAAGCGTTATGTCAATATCCTGGCTGAGAACGGGATTGAAGTGGTGGGAGACTTCATCAAGAAACTTGATGAAGGCTCGGAGGAATCCCTGCTGGAGATCCCGGGGATTGGGCGTAAAGTGCTGGCCGATGTGAAGAAAATGCTGCGTAATCGCGGTTATGAGCTTCCTGAAAGTCAGTAATCACTAGCGTGTAAAACACAAAAGGCAGACACATCGACTTCGGTGTGCCTGCCTTTATTATTTATAACAAAGGGGGAATAATGCGACATCATAGTGGTCAGATCGAAGTGATCTGTGGAAGTATGTTCTGTGGTAAAACGGAGGAACTGATTCGCCGCATCCGCCGGGCGATCATTGCCAAACAGAACGTGCAGGTATTCAAACACAGCCTCGATACACGCTACGATGGCGTACAGAAGGTTTCCAGTCACAACGGCCAGGCGATTGAGGCGCAGCACACCAATCACTCATCGAGTATTTTGCCACTCATTCTGGATGAAACTACCGTTGTGGCAATTGACGAAGTTCAATTTTTCGATGATGGAATTATCCAGGTAGTACAGGCGCTGGCCCAGCAAGATATTCGGGTGATTCTGGCTGGACTCGATACCGACTTTCGAGGTGAGCCTTTCGGCGCAATGCCGCAACTGCTCGCTATGGCGGAAGAAGTCACCAAGCTCCACGCTATTTGTGTGATCTGTGGCGAACCTGCTTCGCGCACACAGCGGTTGGTTAATGGCAAACCAGCGCGTTATGACGACTCCGTCATCCTGGTCGGCGCTCAAGAAAGTTATGAGGCACGCTGCCG
>JAIOHN010000580.1 GCA_019912985.1 Anaerolineae bacterium
CCCACACTGTGACCCAGCACCGCATGAGGCTGAATACCCCACGACTGCCACAATTTCGCCAGTGAGTATTCAATGGCAAACAAGGCGGGTTGTGTGTAGGTGGTGTGGTTAATCAGCTCAGTGTCATCACCATCCTGCGGATAAATCACCGACAGTAATGGTTGCGGCAGCAGTGGCCGCAGGATTTCGTCACAGGCATCCATCGCCGCACGGAAGGTCGGCTGTGTTTCATAAAGAGTGCGCCCCATCCCGGCATACTGCGCGCCCTGCCCGGTAAACAGGAAGGCGATGCGAGGCCGGTCAGTTGTTGGCAACACGCCCTCCGCGAGGCCGGGAATGTCGCGCCCTTCGGCGTAAGCCATCAGCTTGGCAACCGCGTCCTGCGATGTAGCGGCATTTAGCGCCAGCCGGTAATTAAAATGCGCCCGTCCGGCATTAGTCGTGTAGGCGACATCACTTAACGCCACTTCGGGATGTGTCTGGAGAGAAGTCGCCAGATCATTCACACGCTGCTTCAAAGCTGCGCCAGATTTGGCAGAAACCGTAAGCAGATGATGAGTGCGATCGACGGCATTGGCGGCGGTTTCGACAACAGGCGCTTCTTCCAAGATCATGTGGCAGTTAGTACCACTAAAGCCAAATGCGCTCACACCTACCAGTCGACGCCCGTCAACACCATCAAAGGGGGTCGTTTCCGTTGGGATGACCAGCGGCAGCCGCTCCCACGGGATGTGGGGGCTGAGTTCGTTGAGATGCAGATGCGGTGGGATGGTCTGGTGCCGAAGCACGAGAATCGCTTTGATAAGCCCGCCGACACCTGCCGATGCTTCCATGTGACCGAGATTGGATTTTACTGAGCCGATCAGCAATGGCTGGTCAGCAGAACGTCCCGGCCCCAGTGACGCGCCCAGTGCCTGCGCTTCAATCGGATCACCAAGGGCGGTACCGGTGCCGTGAGTTTCGACATAGCCGATCTCGCGTGGTGCTGCCCCGGCATCCGCCAGCGCCGCCCGGATGACATCTTCCTGTGAGGGGCCGTTAGGCGCAGTCAGGCCCGTGCTGGCCCCATCCTGATTAACCGCACTCCCGCGAATGACCGCGAGAATCGGATCACCATCCGCGAGTGCATCTGACAGACGTTTGAGGACAACCACCCCGCAACCTTCAGCCCGTACAAACCCATCTGCTGAGGCATCGAACGGCTTGCAGCGGCCCTCCGGTGACATCATATGATACTTGGACAGGGCAACACCATTTTCAGGCGACAGAATCAGGTTGACGCCACCTGCCAAAGACAGGTCACTCTCACCGCTGCGCAAGCTCTGTACTGCCAGATGTACCGACACCAGCGACGAAGAGCAGGCCGTATCCAGCGTCACCGCCGGTCCACGCAGTCCTAGCAGGTAGGAGATGCGCCCAGCGACCACACTATGGGCAATACCGGAGGCGTAATAGGCATCAATGCCTTTCAGTCCCAGGTTATCGAGCAGGACATGGTTATAATCGCTGCCGGTTACACCAACGAATACCCCGGTGCGTGAGTTATAGAGGCGATCCGCCGATAGGCCGGCATTTTCCAGCGCTTCCCAGGCCACTTCCAGCAGCAGTCGCTGCTGCGGGTCCATACTCACTGCTTCACGGGGTGCAATGCTGAAAAAAGATGGGTCGAATTGATCCACATTGCGAAGATAGCCGCCCCAACGGGAGGCGATTTTGCCCGGCATATCTGGGTCAGGGTGATAATAAGCGTCCATATCCCATCGGTCAGCAGGCATATCAATGACGGCATCCACACCATCAAGCAGTAAATTCCAGAACTGCGCAGGCGTGTTCGCATCACCGGGGAAACGCAACCCCATACCCACGACCGCGACAGGCGCGTGTCGCGCCTGTTCCAGCGAAGCGACTTTGGCTTCTAATTTTTCAATAGCGAGGTAAGCCTGTCTAATTGGGGAAAGCTGTCCCATATTATTGGATATCCTTCAATTTTTTGAGTAACATGGCTTCCACTTCCTCGTCAGTTAGCTCCTGGATGTCACTGTCATCTTCAGCAGGTGCGCTGGCAGGTTGCGCTGGCGTGGGTTCTTCAACTGTCTCGCCCAAACCAAGCAGACGCTGTAAGTAACCGGCGATTGCCTCAGGTGTTGGGTAATCAAACATCAGTGTCGATGGCAGGTTTTCTGCCAGTGCCAGCGCAGCGGTGAGCCGTGACCGAAGCTCTACCGCCATCAAAGAGTCAAAACCGATTTCCATCAGGCGATCACGCCGATCCAGCGGCTGCGCAGCATCCAGCCGCAGCACGCGGCGCACGTGATCGCGCACGACATCCACCAGCAGATCAAGTTGATCATCCGGCGGCAGTGCTTCCAGTTCCGCCATCAGGTTGGCAGCAGCTTCGTTCGCCCAGGCGGCCTCGTCGGCTGCCTCACCAGTGGCGATCATCTCTACCACATCAGGCCGCGCCGATGTCCCCAGGCCTGCGCCTCCACCTGGATTCTGAGCAACGATGATATGCTGAGCTAACACCGCTGTGGCTAATTCACTACCAGGGAAAGCGATTGACTGTTCAAAACCGTTTGTGGCTAGCGCCTCTAACCAGCGTGTATCGGAAAGCAGAGGATTATCCCCGCGCCAGTCGTCTTCAAAGAGCTGCCATCCCTCGATCAAGCCCGTCGTAATATCATACCATGAGGCATGGTCTGTCGTTTCATAAAGAACGAGCAGGCCGCCCGGTGCCAGCAGCGTACGCACATGCTGAAGCGTCTGATCAAGGTTACGGGTGGCATGCAGCACATTCGCCCCGATAATCACATCCACACTGCCTGCTTCATAACCCTGTGCCTGCGGGTCATCTTCCAGGTTGAGAATGCCATAGTGCACGAAAGGATAGGCTTCAAAGCGCTGCTGTGCGCGCGCCAGGAAGAAATCCGACACATCAGTGAACTGGTAACTCACACGGCCTTTCGGCAGCGCGGGCAGAACAGTCGCCGTGGTGCCACCCGTCCCCGCGCCGACTTCGAGCACACGCAAGGTTCTTGATCCGGCAGTATCCACAGCCGCCTTCACCACGGTCGCGACGATGTTATTCATGTACACCGCAGCCGGGTATTCGTGATAGAGATAATCGACAGTAGCATAAGAGCCATTGGGGAAAAGTGTCTCCAATGGAGAGGTCTGTCCGGTCAGCACAGCGATCAGGTTGCGACCGCAGCGATCCACATAATCCAACAGCGGTTGAACATCGCTCAGGATCGTTTGCGTTTCGTGATAAACGGCATCCGCGTCCAGAGCGGGCAGCGGCGCACGATTGGTATAAAAGCCATCTCCACGCTGAATCAGGCCAGCATCACTCAGGTTATCCAGCCAGCGTGTCAACAGGTGATCGTAGGTGGCTTCAATACCGAGCCGCTCCAGAAGTTCTGCAACGGTGTGGCGTTCCCCCGGCCTGACAAACACCCCCCACTCACGAAGCGCCTGCACAATGTAAAATTGTGCCAACCGGCCTAGTGCGTCCAGCTTCGCCGGATAGTTGCGCACATCCAGGCTGAGTGGTGCCTGCTGCGCTTGGCGACCACCTACTTCCAGCACACTTTCCCACAACGGCTGCGTGGGCTGCGCTGTCTGCTGTGTAATCCAGTAGCGTCCACCTTCCCACGGGTAAACCGGGAGCGGCAGCTTGTAGCGGATGTAATCCGCATCAAAGCCATTCCAGTCGATTCGGACACCCGCGGTATACAGCCCGCCAAGACTTTCGAGCATCTGCATCCAATCATCCCATCCCTCGCGCAGTGATGGCAGCCAGCGGCAGTCATCCTGTGGCAGGACGCGGCGTGCATTGGGCAGGAGCGTCGGGCTGGGGCCGATCTCGACAAACACACGATAGCCCTCTTCGTACAGTGCTTCAAGCGCGGTCGAGAAGAGGACGGTTTCGCGGCTGTGCCGACGCCAGTAGGCCGGTGTAGCGATTTCCTTCGCCCCCACCAGCGCGCCCGTCAGCGCCGAGATATATACGATTCGTGGGCGGCGGAATTCCACCGTTTTCGCAATCGCTTCAAATTCATCCAGCATCGGCTCCATCAGCGGAGAGTGCGAAGCCTGTGTCACAGCCAGTCGGCGCGAACGAATGCCTTCACCCTTGAGCGCGGCGATAATCTCCGCCAGCGCACCCGCCTCGCCAGAAATGACCACATTACCCGGCGCATTGACGGCAGCAATCGCTACCCGATCAGCATAGGACGTGATAAAGGGTGCAACACGCGCTTGATCGGCAAACACAGCGACCATCTCACCAGTTTCCGCCAATCCATCCATCAACCGTCCGCGCGCCGCCACCAGCTTCAAGCCATCCGCCAGACTGAATACCCCGGCAATGCAGGCCGCCGCATATTCACCGACACTGTGACCCAGGACCGCAGTCGGTTCCACGCCCCATGACTGCCACACACGAGCCAGCGCATACTCAATGCTGAAAATAGCGGGTTGGGCATAGGCCATCTGCTCTAAAAGCTGCTCCGCACCTGCTTCGGGGTAAATCACCGACAGCAGCGGCTGCGGCAGCACATCCGCTAGCAGCGCCGCACACTCATCCATGATCGAGCGAAACAACGGCTGGGTTTCATAAAGCTGGCGGCCCATGTCGATGTACTGGCCGCCCTGACCGCTGAACAAAAACGCGGCTTCGCGGGCTTCTGTCACCAGCCCATCCCGTACCCCATCGGCTTCCTGCCCATCCAACCAGGCGGAAAGGCGCGTTTGCAGTTCTTCAGGCTGCGCCGCACTGATCGCCACCCGGTGTTCAAAGTGTGAGCGACCTGTATTGGCGGTGTACAGTGCGTCGGCAAAATTCGCTGTCGGATTTTCATTCAGATAGGCAATCATCTGCTCGGCACGTGTCCGCAGCGCCGAGCGTGTCTTAGCAGAGAGCGCCAGCACATGCAAAGACCGTTCTACTTCCTGCTCCACCGGTTCCGGGAGCGGTGCCTCTTCCAGCACGACATGCGCGTTGGTGCCACTGAAGCCGAAGGAGCTGATCCCAACCAGACGCGGCTGCTCGCCACGCGGAAATGGCACCAGCGCGGTTGGCACATCAATCGACAAGTTTGCCCAGTCCATGTGTGGGCTTAGCTCGGTGAGGTTCAGATGCGGTGGGATGGCTTCATGATAAAGCGAAAGTGCCGCTTTAATGAGGCCCGCGATGCCCGCCGCCGCTTCCAGATGACCGATATTGGTTTTCACCGAGCCGATCTTCAAACGATTGTCCGGCGTGCGCCCTTCACTAAAAACCGCTCCAAGGGCCTGCACTTCAATGGGATCCCCCAGCGAGGTCCCAGTGCCATGTGTTTCGACATAAGCAAGCTCATCCGGCTCAACACCCGCGTTGGCGAGTGCGGTACGGATCACGGATTCCTGCGAGGGGCCGTTAGGCGCGGTCAGGCCGCTGCTGCGTCCATCCTGATTCACGGCACTACCCCGAATCACCGCGTAAATATGATCGCCGTTTTCAATCGCATCGGATAGACGTTTCAGCACAACCATGCCGCAGCCTTCGCTGCGCACATAGCCATTCGCTGCTGCGTCAAAGGTTTTACAATGGTCGTCAGGAGCCAGCATTTGCGCTTTTGAGAAATTGATGTTGGCCTGCGGCGAGAGAATCAGATTCACCCCACCGGCCAACGCCAGATGACTTTCACCCGTACGCAAGCTCTGACAGGCCAGATGCACGGCTACCAATGACCCGGAGCAAGCAGTATCCAGGGTCATGCTCGGCCCTTGCAGACCAAGTAGATAGGATAACCGTCCGGCAGCCACACTGAAGGCTGTGCCGGTTGCATAGTACACATCAATATTATCGACATCCGCCCACACCATGCGGGCATAGTCGCTGTTGCCCATGGAGAGAAAAACCCCGGTCGGGCTGTTATAAAGATCGGCTGGCGACTGCCCTGCTCGTTCCAGGGCTTCCCATGCCACTTCAACCAGCAGCCGCTGCTGCGGGTCCATGCTGACAGCCTCGCGTGGGGAAATCCCAAAGAACGGCGCGTCAAAGCGATCAATGTCCTTCAGGAAACCGCCGCCCCGCGTGTACATTTTGCCGGGTGCTGTGTAGTCAGCGTCAAAATAGGCGTTGATGTCCCATCGTGAGTCGGGAATGGGGCCAATAGCATCGCCGCCATCATGCAGAAGCTGCCAGAAGGAATCAGGCGAATCGGCATCACCGGGAAAGCGAATGCCCATGCCCACAATCGCAATCGGTTCCGTCCGTTCGGCTTCCAGCTCATCCAGGCGAGTCCGCATCTCGCGCATTTCGAGCAGTGCGCGTTTGACAGGTGAGAGTTCCTCGTTCTGGGCCATTAGCGCCGTCCTTTCTTTTTGCTGAAATTATCCAGTTCCTGCAACAGCAGCGCTTCGGCTTCCATGTCCGAGAGATCTGCCAGTTCATCTTCGATCACAGCCTGTTCCTGCAACACTGGTTCGGCTTCTTCTTCATCATCGGGAATGTCGATGCGTCCCAGCAGATAACTCACCAGCGCATCAATTGTTGGATAGTCAAACAGCAGCGTGGTTGGCAGGTTCACATCCACAACCCGCATCAGGGCATTTCGCAGCTCGACCGCCATCAGCGAGTCCAGCCCCAATTCATGCAGTGGCAGCAGCGGGTCAATCACCCAGCTTGGGTCCAGCCCCAGCACCTTCACGGCCTGCTCGTGGATGAAGCTCCCCAGGATACTGGGCCGCTTGCTGACAGGCGCATCCGCCAACTGCTGCACAAGGTTAAATCCAGAGCCGGTTTGCTGCTGATCGGTAGCCGCACTGGCGAATGCTTCATAAAAGCTGGATTGATGCTCGGCCAGGAAAGTGGGCCAATGAACAGGCATCACCATGACCTGCGTTGGTGCTGTACGAAGAATATCACCAAGGATATGAACGCCCTCGGCAGCACTGAATGCCCGCAAACCCTGGCGCGACCAGCGCTGCTTATCCTGGTCCGTCAACCGCGTGGTCATACCTGTGTTGTCCCAGATACCCCAGTTGATGCTGGTACCCGGCAGCCCCTGTCCACGCCGCCAATGCGCCAGCGCATCCATGTAAGCGTTGGCTGCGGCATAGTTGCTCTGACCAAACCAGCCGATTACCGGCGCAATGGACGAAAACATCACAAAGAAATCCAGATTGAAGTCGCGCGTGAGTTCACTCAGCCACCAGGCACCATTGGCCTTTGGCCTGAACACATTGTGCAACCGGTCGGCATTTTGCTGTAATACCGGTGCATCATCATTGACGCCCGCACTGTGAATAATGCCCCGCAGCGGCGGTCCATCGAGTTCTGCCAGCAGCCGCTGGACTTCACCTTCATCGGCAATATCTGCCGCAATCACCTGAATCCGCACATCGGATTGCGCGTATTGGTCGATCAATGCCTGGGCATCGGCAGTCATTCCGCGACGACTGACCAATGCTAGATGGCGCGCACCCTGCTCGATCATCCAATCCGCGACATGCAATCCAATCCCGCTGGTACCACCTGTAATCAGGTAAGTGGCATCCGGCACCAACTGGCCCCGAGTCACATCCTGCGAGAGCACAATTTTGCCGATATGACGCGCCTGCGCCATATAGCGGAAGGCGTCAACCGCATCAAACAGCGGGAACACTTGCAGCGGCAGCGGCTTCAGGCTGCCCGCTTCCAGGCCACGGACAATCGCCTGTAGCATCTCCTGGATCAATGCCGGATCTGATGCACAGACATCGCCCAGGTAGATAATTTCATAGTGCGCATCAGGGCGGGAGTCGCGCATCTGCGCTTCATCCCAGATACCTGCTTTACCGATCTCCATAAAGTGTCCGCTCTCACGCAGCACGGACAGGCTGCGCGGGATGAAGTCGCCTGTAAGCGAGTTGAGGACAATATCCACGCCTTCGCCACTGGTTAACTGCTGAATCTCATCAGCAAATTCCAGCGTGCGTGAATTGAGACGATGCGGCACCCCAACCGACTCCAGGAAATCCCACTTTCCTGGGCTGGCTGTGCCGTAGATCTCGGCCCCCACTTGCTGTGCCAGCTGCACTGCGGCCATGCCGACACCACCTGCCGCCGCGTGAATTAACACCCGGTCGCCAGCTTTCATACCTGCCAGATGGTTGAGCGCATAGTAAGCGGTAAGGAATGTGATCGGGATCGTCGCCGCTTCTTCATAACTCAGATGCTCGGGAATGCGAACGGCTAACGCTGCTGGGGTAGTCGCGAAGCGGCTGAATGTGCCATAAGCCACGGCCATCACCCGGTCGCCGACAGCGACATGCTCGACGCCTTCGCCGACTGCGATCACTTCACCAGCACATTCATTCCCCAGGAGACCAGCATTACCAGAATACATGCCCAGTGCGTTCAAGACATCACGGAAGTTCAGGCCGGTAGCATGAACTCGAATTTCGATTTCACCGGTTCCTGGTGCTGGCCGCTCCACTGGCTTGAACGTCAGGTTATCCAACACGCCGCGTTCATCAATATCCAGCATAAACGGCTGCGATTCATCCAGCAGCCAATCCGATAACGTCGAACGACTCTGCTGCAAGCGCGCGGTGTAACGCTGTCCATCACGGAACGCGACCTGACGCTCATCACGATCACTGTAGCGCACTTCTTCGTACAGAAACTCACTATTCTCGGCACTACCCAGGTCCACTCGCAGCACCTGCAAATCAGGGTGTTCGACCATTAAGCTGGCCCCCACCCCCCATACTGATGCCTGCGTCGGATGACTAGGTGCCCCAGTCACAGCCTGAGCACCCTGCGTCACGTACCATATTTCTGACGCAGTGTTCGATCGCAGCACTGCCTGTGCAGCGAGAGTTGCACTCGCGGCGCTCAATATCTGTGCGGCACTAGGCAGCTCATCGGGCGCGTCCAGGCTCCACAGGTGGATAATGCCATGTGCGGCAGGTTGTGAACCCCATGCCGCCTGGATCACCTGCTCGTAATCCTCTGCGACAGATGGATCAATCTGCCACGTATCGTCGCTCAATTGAGCAAAATGTGTACCCGGTTTCACCAGCACTACGGCATCGCCATCTGTCTGCAAACCCTGCGCCAAACCTTCACCAATACCCTGCGCGTCTGCGAAAATCAGCCAGGCAGTCGGCCCATGTAGCGGGCTCTGGTTGCGATTCAGCACCGCCGCCTGCCATTGGATGTCATACAACCACTGTGGCCGGCGCAGCGCCTTGTTCGTCACCGCTTTGGCACGCAGACCGCGCACTTCAGCGACACGCTCACCCGCCTCGTTCCAGATGCAGACATCAGCCACTGCCGTCTCGGCTTCGACTGATCGCAGCTGCACATGGCTCCAGAGGGGGCCGCTTGGCTGCTGATAAAAACGCAGCGCTTCATAACTCAGCGGCAGATAGGTACCGCCGACTTGAGTCTGATCCAGCAAAATCAATATAGGATGGAAACAGGCGTCCAGTACCGCCGGATGGAAATGGTAATCACTTGCGCCAGTTTCAGATGCCACTCGGCCCAGTGCCTCACCTTCCGCCAGCCATAACTGCTCCAACGCTCTGAATGAGGGGCCGAATACCATTCCACGTTCTTCCGCTTGCTGGAAGAAGGCCTCAATATCCATTTCCTGGGTGCAGCGGGCACTCGCCGCCTCCAGCGTTTCATCCGGCAGCAAATAAGTATCCTCAGCCTGCTCAACCGAGCCAGCGGCGTGCTGCTGCCAGCTGCCATCTTCCAGGCTGTAGATCGCGATGGTTGCCCGATCCGTATCCAGCACCGTCTGAACGGTGCGTGTCTCACCTTCTGGCAAAGCCAGAGGTGCCTGAATCAGGAAGTCCTTCAGCACGAAATCCTGCATACCCAGCCCAGCGGAAACAGCTTCCGCCGCGATTTCCAGGTAACTTGTCCCGCTGAGGATCACCGTCCCCATCACATTATGATCGGCAAAAAATTCCGGCGCGTGTTCGCTGAACTGTGCCTCAAATACCGTTTCGTGCAAGGCCGGAGACGCCAGAGGTCGGCCCAACAACGACCCCACACTTTCAGCGGCCCACTGCCGCGCCCCCGGTGCTGGCAAATCCACCCAGTAGCGCTGTCGCTGCCAGGGATAGGTGGGCAGTGTCACGATTTGCCCACCTTCAGGATGCAGTGCTGTCCAGTTGGCACTTACTCCAGTGGTATACAAACCAGCCAATGCGGTGAGCATCGTTTGACGCTCGTCTTTGTGACGGCGCAGCGAATGCAGCACCAGCCCGGAAACTTCTGCGCTGGCGACACCTTGTTCAATCACACTGCTGAGCACCGGATGAGGGCTGATCTCAAGAAAGCTGGTATACCGCTGATCAATCAGCGCGTGAACTGCCGGGGCGAAACGCACCGCCTGACGGATGTTACGTCCCCAATATTCAGCAGTATATTCTGTGCCATCGCTCCAGGTACCAGTTACGGTGGAAACCAGCTTAATCCGCGCCCGGTTCGGCTTCAAACCACTGAGAATGCGGGCCAGTTCGTGCTGGTAAGGTTCCATCTGTGGGCTATGAAAAGCATAGTTGACCGGCAGCATCCGGTGGAAAATGCCCTGTTCTGCGACCGTATTCTGCACCGCTTCCAACGCTTCGGCCTCACCGGAAATCACGGTTGAGGTCGGGCTGTTGATGGCCGCTACGGCCAACCGGTCGCTGTAGGGCGCAACCAAGCGCTCCACATCTTCCAGCGGCAGGTCAATCGTCATCATCTTGCCCAGGCCAGTCGCTTCCTGCATCAAGCGGCTGCGGTGATAAACGATGCGAATGGAGGTTTCCAGATCAAACACACCCGCGATATGCGCGGCGGCGATCTCGCCAACGCTGTGACCAACGACTGCACCTGGGGTAATGCCCCATGATTTCCACAACGCTGCCAGCGCCACCTGAATCGCGAAAATCGCGGGCTGCGCGATGGCAGTCTCATCGAGCCGCGATTCCGACTCGGGACGCGCCAGCTCTTCCAGCAGTGACCAATCGGTGTGTTGTTTCAGCAGTGCATCGCAGGCTTCGATCTGTTCGCGGAAAACCGGCTCCTGCTCCATGAGTTGACGGCCCATGCCCCACCACTGCGGCCCCTGCCCGGAAAAGACAAACGCCAGCCCGGGAGCCATGCCAATTGATTTGCGACCCGTGTGCAGGTTCGCAGTCAGTTCATCACGCAAATAACCCGCCAGCGCATCAGCCAGTTCACTTTTCGACGCGCCTGCCACTGCCAGACGTGTATCCTGATGAGTACGTCCGATGCTGGCCGTGTAGGTCAGGTCTGCCAGTGACGGCCCCTGTTCCTGAGTCAGAAAGTCATGATATGCCGAGGCATAAGCGCGCAAGGCGATCTCGGTTTGTGCCGAGATGGTCAACAACTGTGCCCTTCCCGACACATCCGGTGTCGCAGGCGGCAGCTCTGGCCCTTGCTCGATTACGACATGCCCGTTTGTACCACTGGCTCCAAAGGAACTGACCCCACCAATGCGATGTCCAGTCCAGGGCATACGCTCAGTAGGAAGATGCATCGGCATGGAATCCCAGGCTATAAAGCTGTTCCGGTTTTCCATGTGAATGTTCGGTGGAATCTCACCATGGTAAGCTGCGAGCGCCAGCTTCATCAGGCCTATAATCCCGGCCCCGGCTTCCAGATGACCAAAGTTACTTTTGACTGCGCCCAGAATAAGCGGGTTATCGGCAGCGCGGCCTTCGCCCAGAGCATCTACCAGCGCGCGAATTTCGATGGGATCACCCAGAGAAGTGCCAGTACCGTGTGTTTCAACGTAGCTGATCTGTTCTGGCTTAACATCCGCATTTTCTAACGCATCGCGTACTAATGTGGCCTGAGCAAGCTTATTCGGTACCGTGAAGCCACTGCTAGCACCCCCGTGATTGACTGACGAACCACGGACTACTGCGTAAATTCGATCACCGTCTGCGATGGCATCCGATAGTCGCTTGAGCGCCACCATACCGCAGCCTTCGCTGCGAACAAAACCATCAGCACGTTCGTCAAATGTCTTGCAGTGACCATCCGGCGCCATCATGTGTGCCTTGGTCAGGCTAACCGTGACTTCTGGCACAAGAATGTGATTCACACCACCGACCAGCGCCATCGAGCATTCACCGTTACGTAGCGCCTGCACCGCCAGATGAATCGCAACCAGCGACGATGAGCAAGCCGTATCCACAGCCATACATGGCCCACGCAGTCCCATTGTGTAGGAAATGCGTCCCACAGCGGCGTTAAGTACACCACCGGTGCTATGATAGGCGTCGATCTGATTCACATCAATGCGATTGGCCTGTCGCATCAGATAGTCTTGCATGGTCATGCCAACGAATACACCTGTCTTGCTTCCGGCTACACGCTCCGGTGCCTGTCCGGCATGTTCCAGTGTTTCCCAGGCAACCTCTAACAGCATCCGCTGCTGTGGATCCATACTGCGGGCTTCACGCGGGGAAATGCCAAAAAATGGCGCATCAAAATGCTCGATGGGTTGTTCGATAAAACCACCCCGGCGCGTGCCAATTTTTCCAGGTACGTCGGCATCTGGATCATAGTATTGATCGTTATCCCATCGGTTAGCTGGAATTTCCTGGATAGCGTCCTGTCCATCTAGTAAAAACTGCCAGAACTGCTCTGGCGTGTTCACATTGCCAGGAAAACGACAGCCCATGCCGATGATGGCGATGGGCTCGTGCCGTGCTTGTTCCAGCGACTCCAGGCGAGCACGCATTTTCTTTAATGCCAGCAGCGCATCCTTTAATCGCGCCTGCAACTCATGTTCGCTTGCAGCCATTAATCTTCTCCAATCAGCTTATTGATCGACGTCAGTTCGTCATCCAGAAGGCTGAGCAAATCGCCGTCACTCAGGCTTTCAAGTTCATCTGCACCATCATCTGGCATTTTGCTTGCTTCTGCTTCCGGTTGATCGGTCGACAGCTCAAAAACTTCTTCTGCAATATAAAGGGCCAGCGCTTCCACAGTCGGATATTCCAGCACAATTGTCGATGGGAAAGCATACCCAAACAATGTTTCCAGGCGATTGCGCAGCCGGACACTGGTCAAAGAGTCCATACCCATTGTGAAGAAACCACGCCGATGATCTAGTGCCTGTGGGCTAAAGCCCAGGATCTGAGCCACTTCGTTGCGCACCACATTCCAGATTAATTCAAACCGTTCTTCAGGCTGAACCTGCTCAATCTGTTCCTGCAAGTTTGTATGCGATTGTACGGAGTCATCATTACAATGGACTAAATCGAGCAGTGGACGTCCCCGTTTAGTAACATAAATTGACCTAAAAATATTCCAATCAATGTCACCAACCACAGCCTGTGTCATCCCTGCCCGCAGCAGATAGGACATCGCAGCCACACCTTGATCCGGGTTCATCATGCGGAGACCAATCCGGCGAAAGGTTTCTTCCATATCCGCAGCCAAACCGATTTCACCCCAGGCACCCCAGTTAATACTTAACGCAGGCAGATTATTCCCTCTGCGATAATGCACCAGTGCATCCATAAACGCGTTGGCTGCGGCGTAATTGGCCTGGCCGGCGGTACCTGGCAATGCTGCCACCGATGAAAAGACCACAAATATATCGAGCGGCAGATCTTTCGTTAGCGCGTGCAAGTTCCATGTGCCAGAGATTTTAGGAGCCATCACTTTGGCAAAACGCTCAGCATTTTGCTGCAACAACACCCCATCATCCAGAACTGCGGCTGAGTGGATAATTCCTCGCAGCGGCGGCATTTCTGCCTCCACATCGGCTATCACCTGGGCAAGCTGGTCATAATTGGAAACATCCGCCTTCGCCACCATGACTTGAATACCGGCAGACTCCATCTGCTCCAATGTGGGTCGCGAGGCTTCCGGTGCACCGCTGCGTCCCATCAGCACCAGATGACGCACACCTTGGTCAACCAGCCACTGCGCAAAACGTAAACCCAAGCCGCGCAGACCGCCCGTGATCAGATAAGTGCTATCTTCGCGCCAGGTCACGACTTCAGTGTCAAGGTCGTATTCATTCTGTGCAAGCCGCGCCACGTAGCGCAGGCCATCGGCATAGGCAATCTGGTCTTCGGCATCCGGTGACTGCATCTCGGCCAGCACGAGATCAGCAGCAGCTGTGGAACCAACTGGAACGTCAATTAAGCCACCCCACAGATTCGGATGTTCCAGCGCAATCACACGGCCCAACCCCCACAATGGGGACTGCACGACGCCCGAAAGAGTTGTCTCGCGCAGACCATTGGCTGCACCCTGTGTCATCAGCCACAACGCCGCTTGCCATTGCCTGGCTGCTAGCGCTTGCACGAGATAAAGGACACTCTCTGTACTGGTTGTACCGGCTGCTATCACGTCAGTCGCTTCATCCGTAAAATCAAGCGCCCACAAATAGACCACCCGATCACAAGGTTGGATATCGCCTAACAGTCGTTGAAAATCCTCAGGGGCGTAAGGGTTTACGGTGAAATGCCCGACTTCCGCGTGGTAGGCATCACCCGGATAAACTAACGCTGCTTCCGCTCCATTTCTGGCTAATGTGTCGGCCATTGCCGCACCTAGGCCATTCTTGTCTGCAAAAATCAGCCAGCTGCCATTGAGAGCAGATGATTGGGTTGACAGGGATGTTTCCACCCATTGTAGTTCGTACAGCCAATCCGTTTCCACCTGGCCGATTCGTATCGCGCCCTGTGCCACTTCAGTCCATGTAGATTGATCCTGTATATAAATGTGGAAAGCAACCCCTGTGCTGCCCTCATTCAAGACCACTTGCAGCGTATGACCTGCGAAATCTGTCGGCGTATTGACTACTGTCAGTTCGCTGATCGTATGACCTTTTGCGCCGTAAATCTCATCGGCAGCGGCCAACGCAATCGCTGAATAAGTTGATTGATCGAGCTTTCCGCCAAAGTGCTTCTCCAGATAACGCTCGAAGCGGCTGTCCAGCACATTCTCCCAGATATGCGTTTCTGGCAGATGCGCAAGTCCGGGCAATTTCTGCCCGATTAAAGGATGTCCGCCGTAAGCAGCAGACCAACGCCGACCGGTTTCACGTGGTTCTAGCCAGTAACGTTCTTCCTGCCAGGGATATAAGGGCAGCGAAACCACCTGGCCTCCATCAGGGTGCTGACGTGTCCAGTCTACGGGATAACCCGCGCTGTAGAGGCCACCCAGTGCTTCCAGCATCACCAACTGCCCATCCTCGTCACGGCGCATTGAGGCCAGTGTCAATCCATCGCTTGCGCCCACATGCTGCATATTTTGCTCGACAGCGGTCAGCAGCACCGGGTGCGGTCCCATCTCGATAAAGGTATTGAAACCATCATCTAGTGCCTGCTGCACAGCGGTGGCGAACAACACCGGCTGGCGCAAGTTCTCGCCCCAGTAACCCGCATCGAAAGCGCGTCCTTCGCGCAGCACACCCTCGACCGTGGAGTAAACCGGTACAGCGGCCTCATGCGCAACCAGGCCCCGTAAATCCGCCACCAAGGTGGGTTTCAGCGGAGCCATGTGCGGGCTGTGTGCCGCGACATCCACATTGACCCGGCGGCAGAAGACATTCTGCTCCTGAAGTTTCGACAGCACCATTTCCAGCGCTTCGGGATCACCCGAAAGCACGGTTGAGCGCGGGCCATTACTCACTGCAATGCCCAGGCGATCCGTAAACGCGAACTCATTCAGCAGCGCTTCCGTGCCCTCGTAAGACAGGCCAACCACGGCCATTGCGCCCTGTCCGCTCACCTGCTTCATCAACTGGCTGCGGCGGCAGATCACTTTGGCCGCATCCTCAAGACTTAAAATCCCGGCGGCATACGCACCTGCGACTTCGCCCATGCTGTGGCCGATGACACCATCTGGCATCACACCCCAGGCGCGCCACAATTCCGTCAGTGCGACCTGGATAGCGAAAAGCATCGGCTGAATTACATCAATTTCATCGAAGCGTGTCCCGGCTTCCAGCTCATCCAACAGCGACCAATCGACAAAAGCGCTGATCGCCGTTGCACAACGCTCCAGGGCCTCACGGAAAATCGGCTCCTGGTGCAGCAACTGCTGCCCCATTGCCAGCCACTGCCCGCCCTGACCAGGGAAGATAAAAGCGATTTTGCGTGGTGTCAGCGGCCCATTGAGGTTAAAGGCTGTGCCAGCTTGCGAATCACCATCCAGGAAGGCCGTTAAGCGCTCGGCCATCTCCGCATGGGTTCGGCCAACCACTGCCAGCCGGTAGTCGAAGTGGGTGCGACGCAGGCTGGCGGTATAAGTGATGGCGTTCAACGGCGCGGTCTCGCTGCCGGTCAGGAAATCACGGTAAGCGCTGGCGAGCGCCGTCACCGCTTCCCCGGAATGTGCGGAAAGCGGCAGCAGATACGCCTGATTATCACTCTCCGCTTCCTCAAGCGGAATGGAAGGTGCAGATTCGATAATCACATGGGCATTTGTGCCGGACCATCCGAATGAACTCAGCCCTGCCAGCCGCCCATCGCCCTCCCAGGGAATAGCGGTGGTCGTTACCGCAAAGGGCGTCCCTTCAAACGAGATATGGGGATTCAACCCGGTAAAGTGCAGCAGTGGAGGGATCGTCTGATGCTGCATCGACAGCACCACTTTAATAAGGCCGGCCACACCAGCCGCGCCTTCCATATGACCAACATTTGACTTGGCTGATCCCAGATAACAAACACGATCATCCGGCGTCTCCGAACTGAGTACTTCGCTCAACGCCTCGACTTCGATGGGATCACCCAGGGAGGTGCCGGTGCCATGTGCCTCGATATAGCTGATTTTCGTTTTATCAACACCTGCGTTCGCCAATGCGGCGCGAATCACCGATGCCTGTGACAGGCTGTTCGGCGCAGTCAGGCCGTTCGATTTTCCATCCTGATTGATCGCGCTACCGCGAATCACCGCCAGCACACGATCGCCATCAGCCTGGGCATCGGACAGACGTTTCAGCACCACTGCACCACAGCCCTCGCCACGCACGAAACCATCTGCACGCTGATCAAATGTCTTGCAGCGGCCATCCGGTGCCAGCATGTGCATACGCGAAGCGGCCACCGTAAATTCCGGCGACAGCATCAGATTCACGCCGCCAGCCAATGCCATATTGCATTCATGGTTGCGCAAGCTTTGCACCGCCAAGTGAACCGCGACCAACGACGAAGAACAGGCTGTATCCAGTGTGACGTTTGGCCCCTGCAAATCCAGCAAATACGACAGACGCCCGCCAGTCACACTGTGCGATGTACCCGTGCCAGTATACACATCAATCTCATCGAGGGTTTGCGTCTGCATCAGGTAGTAATCAATGCTGTGGCTATGTACGCCGACAAATACGCCGGTCAGACTACCTGCCAGCCCATTCATGGTTTGACCAGCATCTTCCAGCGATTCCCATGCCACTTGCAGCAGCAGTCGCTGCTGGGGGTCCATCATCGCCGCTTCTCTTGGCGCAATGCCGAAGAAATTTGGGTCAAAAAGATCGATGTGATCGAGATAACCACCAAAGCGTGAAGCCACTTTGCCGTTGGCTTCGGGGTCCGGGTCATATAGCGCTTCTGCATCCCAGCGGTCAGCAGGCGTTTCCTGGATGGCGTCCATACCATTTTCCAGCAAATCCCAGAATTGCTCTGGCGAATTCGCACCACCAGGAAAACGACAGCCCATCCCGATAATGGCAATTGGTTCGGTACGGGCGCGCTCTACGGCATCCAGCCGACCCCGAAGTTCTTTGATTGCCGAAAGCGCTTTCTTAAGCTGAGACAGTGTATCTTCCTGTGGCATCGTTATTCTCCCTTCAGTAAATCATCCAACGACGCCAGTTCTTCGGCCAGCATCGCCTCAACTTCTTCTTGAGACAGTTCTTCAAAATCGTCAATCTGCTCCTGGACCGGTTCGGGCGCTGCTGTCGCAGCAACAGTGGCAGTCTTTACAAGATCCAGCTTCTCCCCCAGGTATTTGGTTAACGCAACTACGGATGGATAATTGAACACCAGGGTGGCCGATAGCTTCAGTCCCAGGCTGGCTTCCAGACGGTTACGCATTTCCAGCGTCATCAGCGAGTCCAGTCCCTGGTTGCGCAGTGGCTTATTCACATCCACACGCGGCGTCGCCAATCCCAATACTGCCCCAACCTGCTCCCGAATGTGATCCTGAAGGAGGCTCATCCGCGCGGCATCGCTTTCCACAGCCACCAGCCGGTCGCGGATGCTCTCGCTCGATTTGGTGGCAGCTGCTTCCGGTGCCTGCTCAATTTCACCGATCATCTCTTTCAGCAGCGAGGATTGGTTCGCGGTTGGATACACTTGCGCCCACTGGTTGGCGTCAAAAGTCATCACCGTAACCTGAGCCGTTGCCTGTGCCAGCAGCGTCTCCAAGGCACGAATACCATCCTGTGGCGCGATACTGCCCAGGCCGCGTGTGGTCAGTCGTACACCACGATTGGCCTGTGCTGCCGCCAATCCAATATCTGCCCACGGCCCCCAATTCACACTCAGGGCAGGAAGTTCCATTGTACGACGATAGTGTGCCAACCCATCCATAAAGGCATTACCCGCAGCATAATTCGCCTGACCGGGAATACCCAACAAGGCTGACACTGATGAGAACAGGACAAACCAGTCCAACTCCGCATCCAACGTCATCTGGTGCAGGTGCCAGGCACCCTCGACTTTCGGACTCATCACTTTATGGAAGCGCGGCGCATCCAATTGTTCCATCAGCCCATCATCCAACAAACCCGCCGCATGAAACACGCCCCGCAACGGCAGCATATCTTGTTGGATAGCCTGCATCAATTGGGCAACTGAATCCGCGTCGGTGACATCAGCCTGCACGGTCCGTACATCCGCACCGGCAGCACGCATCGCTTCAATATGCTCCGCCGCGAAGGCATCCGGCGCACGCCGCCCCACCAGCACGATTTGCCCGGCACCCTGCGATGCCAGCCAGTGCGCGACGGTCAGCCCCAGGCCGCCAAGGCCGCCGGTAATCAGGTAGGAGCCATCCGCGCGAACCTTTGCTCCCGCCGGAATATGTACCGGCGATTCGCCTTCACGCGGCAGAATGACGATTTTGCCGATGTGTTTGCCTTGCGCCATAAAGCGGAAAGCATCGGCCACCTGTGCCGCCGGGAATGTCTGCAACGGCAGCGGCTGCAAATCACCATTTTCGACCAGCGCCATTATCTCGCGCAGCATCACGCCCACTTTATCCGGGCGTTCGCGTGCCATCTTATCCAGATCAACCGCAAAATAGGAAAGGTTGCGGCTAAAGGGCTGCAAACCCATCGGTGTATTGCCATAAATATCACGCTTGCCGATTTCCACAAAGCGGCCATAAGGACGCAAAATCGCCAGCCCACGCCCAATCGCAGCTCCAGCCAGCGAATTCAGCACAATATCCACACCTTCACCATCGGTTGCAGTCAGCACATCATCCGCAAATGCCAGTGAATGCGAATTCATCACGTGCTGCACACCCAACTGATGCAAATACTCTCGTTTTTCGTCATTGCCCACAGTCGCCCAGGCTTCGGCCCCAGCCATTTGAACCAGTTGAATTGCTGCCAATCCCACTCCACCCGCGCCGGAATGAATCAGCACGCGCTCACCGCGCTGCATACGCGCCAGGTCATGCAGCGCATAGTAGGCAGTCAGAAAGACAATTGGAATGGTGGCGGCTTCCGCAAAACTCAGATGTTCAGGTTTACGAGCGACCAGATGTGCATCCGTGACTGCATGAGTCGCCAACGAATTAAAGGCAATTGCGACCACTTCGTCGCCCACCTGCCATTCGTCCACGCCATCACCCACTTGTACGATGCGCCCGGCACATTCGATTCCAAGTGGGCCGATGCCGTCATCATAGCCCGGCAGCACACCGAGCGCAGCCATCACATTCATGAAATTCAGACCAGTGGCATGAACTTCAATTTCGACTTCGCCCTCGACGGGATTCAACCGGCTCATTGCGCCCAACCGCAGATTATCGAGCACGCCCGGCACAGTGACTTCGGCGCGGAACGGTTGTTCCTCAGGACTTACCAGCGTGACAGCACTTTCGTCTGCTGCCTCGTCCACCGCAAAGGACTCCAATCGAGCCACATAGCGCTGCGATCCACGATAAGCGATTTGATCTTCAACCCCAGCTAACGTTAGTTCGCACATCAGCGCTTGAATATCGATTTGCGTTGGGTCGAGATCAATACGTACTGGTTGCAGATCGGCATACTCATTGCTCATCACTGCGCCCAGGCCCCACAGGCTGGATTGCGCAGGGGCCGCAACAGGTCCATCGACGGCCTGCGCGCCACAGGTGATCAACCAGACAGGCAGCGACAGCCCAGCACGCGACAGCATCCTGCTGAGATAAAGCGCACTGATCACGCCGCTATAAGCTGCATCAGGCAGTTGATCGGTATCCGCATCCAGCGGCCATAAGAAGGTCACACCACGGCAGCTGCCAATGAAATCCGCATCCAGCGCGGACAGCAATGCATCGAAATCTGCCTCACTCGCCGGGTTGACGGTCCACGAATCGACTGCCTCGGCGAATGCATCGCCAGCGAAGACCACTGCTGTGCGACTACCCACATCGTTCAAATGCTCAACTAGCGCGGTTCCGACACCCTGCGTATCAGCAAAAACCAGCCATGAGCCATCGGTTTCAGCCTGGGCAGCAGGGTCAATCTCGGCTGGTGTCCACGCTACTTGATAGACACCCTCATGGAGCAAGGTCGATTCGCGGGTGACGCGCTTCATGCGCAGCCCATAAACTGCTGCCAGAATGCGCCCGGTTTCATCCACCAAGCGCACATCACCAGTCAGGTTACTGTCAGTGATTGCCGTCCATTGGGCAAGTGCATAAAGCTCATGAGCTTGCTCTGGTTGGCTGTAAAAGGCCAGCATATCCAACTCAACTGGCAGATAAGTATCCTGGTTCGTGTCTGGCAGCTTTTCCAGCAGCAGTTGGAAAGCGGCGTCAAGCAAAGCCGGGTGCAATTGATAACGATTGGCATGATCCGGCAGTGTGACCCGCGCCGCGCCCTCGTCACCATCGAGCGTAAAGGCGTTAATGCCCTGAAAAGCCGGGCCGTAATGCAGTGCACGCTGTGCCATCAGGCCGTAGTGCACACTGCCATCGACTCTGCTGTCCGGCTGTTCGAGCTGTGTCTGCGCGGTCATCACGACATCTACCTCAAAATCTGGCGTCTGTCCTTCGCGGTCCGTAAAGACGGTCCCGCTGACATGCAATACCCATGAGTCGCTCTGTTGGCTGTAAATCTCGAAAGTCATTTGCGGTGACAGTGCCACCTGCATCACAGTTGCTTCGTCAGCAGAGAGGAAAAGCGCCTCATGCAGCGTAACATCACGCAGTTGGTGCAAACCATCACCGAGTGCGTCCCTGGCAGCGGCCAGCGCAATTTCAAGGTATGCCGCCGCAGGCAGGACGACGCGCCGCTGCACCTGATGATCAACCAGATAGGGC
>JAIOHN010000581.1 GCA_019912985.1 Anaerolineae bacterium
TCGTTATTCTCTATTCGGCAACCCAAATCCCCTTCTCCGTGTTTCTCATGTACGGCTTTATCGACTCCGTTCCGAGGGAACTTGACGAGGCAGCCATCATCGATGGCTGCGGATCCGTTAAGCTCTTCTTCCGCATCATCCTGCCGCTGCTGACTCCCGTGCTGGTGACAGCAGGCATCCTGAACTTTTTAGGAGTCTGGAATGATTTCCTTCTGCCGCTTTACTTTCTGAACAGCAGCACCCACTGGCCGATGACCCTGGCGGTCTACAACTTTTTTGGGCAGTACCAGCAGGACTGGAACCTGGTGTCGGCAGACATATTACTCACCATTTTGCCGGTCATCGTGATTTACCTTGTCGGGCAGCGTTTCATTCTCTCTGGACTATCCTCAGGAGCGGTCAAAGGCTAAACCCTGGACATGGCGAACCATTGAAATTGGACTCTAGACTTATTGATCATACCGAACCGGTTTACTTGAAAGGGACAAAATGAGATGATGCAACCCTGGTTCCCGGATGCCAAACTCGGCATTTTTATCCACTGGGGAATTTACGCCGTCGAGGGGACAGCGGAATCGTGGGCAATCTTTAGCAAGGAACGTACCTATGATTCCTACATGAACCAGCGGCACGGTTTTACGGCTGCCAATTATGATCCGCGCGCCTGGGCTGACCTTTTCAAACGAGCAGGCGCACGGTATGCTGTCCTGACGAGCAAACACCATGACGGAATGGCCTTATGGGATACGCAGGCCAGCGATCTGAGCGTCGTCAAACAAACGCCAGCAGGGCGCGATCTGATTGCACCGTATGCTGAAGCATTGCACGAGGCTGGCTTAAAGGTGGGACTGTACTTCTCGCACCTGGACTGGTCGCATCCCGATTATGCGCCGCTGCCCCCGGCGGAACGCACGAAGGATCATTTCCCTATGCCGTTGACCGATCACAGCAACGATCCGTATCACCGGTACTGGTCTGAATTGGGTCCGAAAACGCCTGCCTGGCAGCGATTCCTGGCTTTTCACGAAGCCCAACTGCGCGAACTCTGCACGAACTATGGACAGATCGATATCTTGTGGTTCGATGGCGAATGGACGCCGGATGATGACGATTACTGGCAAATGCCCGCGCTGAGCGACAAGCTCCTTGCCTGGCAGCCCAATGTCATCCTGAACAGCCGCTTGCGTGGCCTGGGCGATTTCAAGACGCCGGAGCAGGGGATACCGATTGAACGGCCTGAAGGCGTCTGGGAGTTCAATACGACCATCAACGACTCATGGGGATATAAACCAAACGACCACAATTATAAATCCGTGCCGCAGTTGGTTCGCATGTTCGCGGAGTGTATCGGCATGGGCGGCAATATGCTGCTCGATGTGGGACCCATGGCAGACGGCACGATCCCGCCGGAACAGGTTGAACGGCTGGAAGGGCTGGGCGCGTGGATCAACCGTCACGCCGAAGCGGTGTACGAGACCCAGGCGGGACTGCCCCACGCTTATCACTACGGAGCCAGTACGCTGTCTAAAGATCAGCAGACCCTTTATCTGATCTGCTTTGATCGACCGAACGGACAGGTCGCAGTCAAGGGCATTCGGAACGAAATCAAGTCGATTTCTATTCAGGGAGAGCCGCTGACATTTCGCAAGCTGGGCGGCGCGCCCTGGATCAATTTGCCCGGCGTGCTGTGGATTGACGTGCCGGAATCGGCTCTTGATCCCATAGCCACCGTGATCAAAATTGAGTTGGCAGGACCCCTTGATTTATTTACGGGTAAGGCTCATGTTTAAGTCGAGGTGTGCGCCGAGCTTTCAACGGTGTTCGGGCAGCGCTTCATTCTCTCCGGGTTAACTGCCGGAGCGGTCAAAGCCTGAGTTTTACGTCACGTAGACCGCAGAATGACAAACCGTTCTCGGTTGCCAACAATGCTTGATAGCTCGATTTGCGGAACGTTTCCTTTAAACGCGGAGTACATAATTGCAAACGACTCAACATACCCAACAAGATCATGTTGTCATTCTCCAAGTCCCTGGCGGGTTTCTTGAACTAACCCCTTACTCGGACAGCATTATTCGCGTGCGTTATGCCCCAACTCAGGCATTCAGCACCAAAGAAAGTCTGATGATCTCTCAGTCACCGAACCGGCGTGCCCGTTTTGAGGTGAGTGAAACCGCAGAAACGCTGATGTTCTCCACCTCAAAGCTCTCCATTCAAATGAACAGGCAGACCGGCGCGTTCACTTACCTGGATCATTCAGGCCAGATTCTGACCAAAGAACCGGATCGCGGGGGAAAGACACTCGTACAGATTGATGTGACGAAATCGGTATTTGACGAAACCGTTCAGGCTCAGATACGCGGGGATGCCGATGGTGTCCATGCCTATACCCCA
>JAIOHN010000582.1 GCA_019912985.1 Anaerolineae bacterium
GTTCTGGTAGATATACTGGAACGCTTATCAAGTTTTTGAGCGTATGCTTTATGGTATATTCAGATCAGAATTGAGCGAGAATCAAAGTTCATATCACTGATCTTATTAATTCAACCAAAACCAACTCACTTTCGTTAGCAATCTAGATTTAGTTAGATCTCAGGATAAAGTACGATGACATCGAGCAAGGGTTCGGTAAACTTCTCAGTCGATAGTAGTTTACTCTTTCAGCTTGGAGAGCAGCTAGTTGCAAAGGCTTCCGTTGCTTTAGCTGAACTAGTCAAGAATGCTTATGATGCTGATGCTACTCAAGTATCGATTGTTTTTGAGAATGTCGACCAAGTTGGTGGAACTATAGTTATCACCGATAATGGGCACGGTATGCTACTGCAGGAAATAATTGATGGTTGGATGAAGATTGCCACACCAAATAAGCAGAATCAACCGATAACGCGTGGTTTCTGCCGCACGGTTTCAGGTGCTAAAGGGGTGGGCCGTTTCGCTGCCAGACGACTTGGTCAAATGTTGGAGGTTCAAAGCATTGCGAAACGTCCCGATGGAAACAAGGAAATAGTCTATATCAAGTTTGACTGGGATCTATTCACTTCGGGTACGGATATAGACCAAATTCCAGTCGAATATGAACAAACAGTCACCTCCGCAGAAGAACAAACGGGAGTTACGTTGGTAATTTCTGATGTTAAAGACATTTGGGATGAAAAGGAAATCGAGAATCTACGAAAATCATTGTTCGAATTACAGACTCCATTTCCAGATTTGATAGTGCAATCAAATGCAGAAAGCTCGGCGGATTGTAAACCAGACCCAGGATTTAACATCAGTATCGAAGTACTCAACTCTGATCCAGAGAAAGAAGATGATGTTCAAGGATTGGGAGACGATTTCCTTGCCAGAGCGTGGTGCAAATTGGAAGGACATGTACTTTCCAGTGGTCTGGTCGAATACACTTTGACATATCTGGCTGACGATGCTGGTAGTTTCGAGACTCTTATTGATGATGAGACCGAGAACTATGTTGATTTGATCGGAGCGAGATTCAGAATCTACTATTTTGTTTTTGATCAACAGCATTTCCAAGATTATTATCTCGGTTTGCGAGCTGCTCAAAGAAAGGGGCGTGAAGAGGGCGGTGTTCGGGTTTATTTGGACGGCTTTAGGGTCTCATCCTATGGTTCTCAAGGTAATGACTGGTTGGGTTTAGACGCATTGAGGGGTATTTATGGTCGCTCCTTCACAAGTCAAATAGAGATTTCTGAAACATTACAGCAGATGGATCCAGGACGCGCAGAGGAACGTATACCGCGAAATAGGGACTTGTTTGGTGCCGTGATGTTATCCTCAGCAGAGCATGCTGATCTGAAAAAGAATGCCGGAATTCAGATTTCCATGAGTCGTGAAAGTTTGCTTGAAACACCCACATATGAACGTTTACGGCGCCTAATTCTACGTGGCATCTACTGGTTAACAGTAAGATATGAAGCAAAACGCCTTGCGAAAAGGACTTCACCCACTGAAACAGAAATGTCAGTTCCAATACCGGATAAATTAGAGAACCTTGCGGATGACATCGCAGAAACCCGTTCTCGTTTATCAGAACATGTCAATTCTCGAACAAAACCAGATACTGAAGAAATTGAAGACGACAATGACAGTATCCTTATACAGGTGGAAAGGGACTTAGAAGCTTACGAAAAGGAAGTTCGCGCATCACAAGAACAAGCTCAAAGAGAGTATGAAGAGAGAATTTCAGAGCAACAAATGCTCCGTTTACTTGCTACTGCCGGTACCACAATAATGGTTGTACAGCATCAAATCCGATCGCTTATATCTGAAGTCAGTACAATCCAAACAAAACTGACAGATTTAAAACAACATGTACCTGAAGGGTCAGCAGGTGAATATGATGAAATATCGAACCGGGTGCGGAATTGGTCTGACATGTTCAAGAAGCAAATTCAACCACTTGAGCTGCTGTTGTCCAGAAGCACGCGCGAACGAACAAAGCGCATAGCCCTTTACCAAAGTGTCAAAGATGTCAGCGAAATGTTCTCCTACTATACTGAACAATATGGAATTGTTTTTGATAATCGTCTTCTCCCTTCCTGGCGCACACCTTACATGTATGAAGCAGAATTGAATGCAGTTTTACTAAATATAATGACAAATGCAGTTAAAGCAGTTCGAGATAGCGCAGGAGAACGTAAGATTGCTGTAGATGGAGAGAAAACACCGACCGAATTGATTCTTCGCATGATGAATACAGGTAAAAGGTTGCACAAAACTAAGTGGGATACCGTATTTCTTCCTTTCGAAACTGATAGCATTTCCGATCCAACGCTAGGTGTTGGGACCGGCTTAGGACTCAAAGTAGTCAAAGACATCGTCAATCAATATGGTGGCGAGGTGCAGTTCGTTGATCCTGAAGAAGGATATTCGACCTGTATCGAAATACGTCTTGGGGTTGAACAGAGGAAATCACAATGACCTATAAAGCTCTGTATGTAGATGATGAAACAAGAAGCAATACGGCGAGTGACGTAGTGGCAGTTCTTCAAAATGATGATGTGTTCACGTGCGAATTGGTATTTCCACCAGACGAACTGTCAGACATTTCTCTAGAATATGATGTGTATCTGCTTGATCTAGATCTATCTACTATTTCCCAAACAGGTGAAAAGGTTTCCTATCGTGGTAGCACGCTCGCTGCAGAGCTTAGGCTAAGAACACAGTCCAAACCGATTATTTTGTTGACCCGTGAAACAATAATTGATTCATCATCGTGGTGGAAGCAAATCCTAGAAAATAATATGGATGTAGACTGTGTTATGTAC
>JAIOHN010000583.1 GCA_019912985.1 Anaerolineae bacterium
CGGCGGTCAGGTTGTAGGCACTTTGCCCGGCGGTCACTGGCAGCCCGGTCGCCAACCGGACATCCTTCAGCCAGCGGCGGTCGTTATACCAGCGCACTGGCTCCTCAAACCATTGCAGTTCGATCCCGGCATCCTGGGCCAGCCGCACAAATTTGATCGCCTGTTGGAGATCGTAGCCCTGGTTGGCATCGACCATAAAGCGGAAATTCTCGCCCACCACTGACCGCGCGATTTTCAGCCGTTCGATGTCCTCTTCCGGTGTCAGCCCGCCAATTTTGAACTTCATGCCGATCACCTCATAATCGAGATAATTGGTAATCTCGCGTTCCAGTTCTTTGCTGGTCTGGCCGTAATAACCACCGATGGCGATGATCGGCAGGCGATTGGTGAAACCGCCCCATAACTTATACAGTGGCATCTCCAATGCTTTACCAACCGTATCCCAGATGGCGGCATCCACCGCCGAAATGGCCTGCATCACCAGATTGCGGTCACGGAGGATGTCGTAGGTGGCGGGTTTCATCGCCTCCCAGCAGCCCTCCGTATTAAAGACATCCATGTTTTCCAGCGCGGGAGCCAGCTCCTGGTGGATGATCTTGAGGATGTCGGCCTGTTCGTCGTCTGTATCACCCGTGTAGACCTCACCAATCACACCCTGATGGGTGCGAATACGAGTAATGATAGTACAGCGGTTTTGCATGGAGTATTTGCTGCCGCGATAGACCATATCTAACGGCACGCGGATTGCTTCGGTTTCAATTTTTTGAATTGTCAGGGGGCCGGGTTTTTGCCAGGTCATTATTTAAATACCATTTCTTGATATAAATTCATTCCCACTAAGTATACCTGCCTCCCCCACTCCCACGCAGCCGATTTGGTCTTATTACCAGGGGAATTATCGCGTAAATGCGGGACGCATGGCACAATATACTTCACTAAAATCATCCATGAAACCACACGCTTTCAGGAGTCGATGATGTCTGATAGAACAAAAATCGCCGTGGTCGGGACTGGTTGGTGGGCGACTGCCGCCCATATCCCCGCTCTGACGGCCAACCCCCGTACTGATGTCGTCCTGGTCGATCCCAATCCGAATGCATCGCAGGCTGCCGCGCAGAAGTATGGCATACACGATACCTATCTCAGCCTCAATAATGCGCTCAGCGCACACCCGGACATTCAAGGCGCGGTCGTCGCCGTACCGCATCATGCCCATTACACAGTCGCGAAAGAAGTCCTCCAGGCAGGGCTGCATCTGCTGCTGGAAAAACCCATGGTGCTGTATGCGCGCCACGCCAAAGAATTAGTTGACCTGGCCGAGCAAAAAGGTGTGGAAATTCTTGTCGGCTATACTTATCCTTACCTGGAGCCATTGAAAGAGGCCAGGAAACGTGTTGAAGACGGTCTCCTGGGCGATATTGAGTATGTCACATGCAGCATGTCCTCCATGACGATTGAATTTTATCGTGGCAAACCCGCCGAGTACCAGCCAGTGATGCAGTATGCGGTGACCGGCCCGGATGTGAGCACCTACAGTGATCCCGGTGTCGCGGGTGGCGGACAGGGACACCTGCAAATCACGCATTCCGCCGCTATGATGTTTCATCTCGCGCCCGAACTACGCGCTGAAGTCGTCACCGCGTTCATGGGTAACCTGGATACGCGAGTTGATGTTGTGGATGCCTTCGCTGTCCGCATGACCAACGGCGCGGTCGCAACCGTAGGCAGCACTGGCAATATCGGCAAAGGCGATGGCGGGATTGTTGAAATACATCTGCACGGCAGCAAAGGCCGTTTACTGGTGGATGCCATCTCCGGGCTGGTGTATATGCGGCTGCATGATGGTACAGAAGAACGGATTGAACCCACCTACCCCGCTTATCCCGCTGAAATCCCTTCACAGCGTTTTGTCGAGATCATCCTGGACGGTGCGAAAAACGAAATCCCTGGCGCGCATGATGGCCTGTATACGGTCGAGCTGCTCGACGCTGCCTATCGCTCCGCTGCACAAGAAGGGACACCTGTACGGGTAGAATCGTTATACGAATAGGCCAGGATTTTTTTATACACTGAATAAATGAGCGCTTTGTGTTAAGCTATTTATGTATTTATGGATAATGGCACGAGATAATGACCGACAACGAAAATCAACCAACCCCTGAAACTCAGGATGCTGGTGAAGAGTCAAAGCAGCGACAGAAAAATAAGAAAAGAATGCTGGTCCCGCCGGAGATGTGGGCGGATGTACAGCGGATTTCCAAAGCGCTGAAGGAAACAGATCGCAAACCGCAGATTCAGATTGCTAAGATTGTTCGTATCTGTGGGTTGGAATTTGCCGATGCAGTGCTGGCGGAAACCCTTGAGATCGAAGAGAGCGGTGGCATGATGCTGATGGATGGCAGCCGCCGCCGGACAACTGGTGGTATTTTCTTCTACCTGTGCCGCCAGAAGTTGGAACCGCCCATACGCGATCAAATCTTCCAGTATCGTTGGAGCCGGGTGCCAGATGATCCCAACACGGTTGATCAACCAGAGTTGGATTGGGACGAACGCACCGAGATTTTCCCGGTACTGATGGAAGCGCCAGGGCAAACTGACAACATTAAAGCGACGATCATAGGCCGTCCAGACTCTGTCGAGGCACAGGAGGATGTGGTGGTGCTGACCATCACACATGACGCGCCTCTGCCCACTGTACCGCGCGGCGTGCCAGTGCCAGCAGAAGCTACTGGCCCGCACACGGTTTACGTCTCGCCCGAGCAGTGGGAAAAAGTAGAGGCTACGCTTAAGAAGGACACGGTAAAGCTGCATATCGAAGGTATTTTCAACTGTGATGAACAGGGGAAAGTCACCTTCTACGCGACAGATGTCACCAGCAAGCAGTACAATCTCCCAAAGAAGTCCGCGCAGGAAAAATCCGAAGCAGACACAGAAGCCGAGTAAGCCAATCAAACGCCAGGGTGTAACGATCACTCTGGCGTTTCTCCTCTACCATCACATCTCCAGTGAATTTTGCGTACTCCTGCAATCTTCTGTTATATTCCCCACCAACATTAATCTTGATCATCCCGGTTCACCAAAAGGCAGGAGGAAATCGTGAAAAAGGGCTTATTACTGCTGTTGCTGGCTGTCATGCTGCTGCCCTGGCCCGTGCTGGCACAGGAGCAGGAAGTTGAAACTTATACCCTGGGCGTGGTTCAACCGTTTACTGGTTCACTAGGCTCATTTGGCACCGATTTTACCAATGGCATCGAACTGGCTGTCTCGCAGATGAATGCCGAGCTTGAGGCGGCGGGCGTGGGGGTGCGCTTCCAGGTCGCCAGCGCGGATACCGAAGGCACACCGGACGGTGCCGCTCGAGCGGTTCAAACCATCGCCCAGACCACTGGCGCGCAGGTTTTTGTGGGGCCGTTGACCACTTCCGAAGTGCTCGGTGCCAAACAGTATGCTGATGAAAACGACATCGTACTGGTCGCACCCGCATCCAGCGGGGTAGCGGGCGCAATCCCGGATGATAACATCTTCCGCGTGATGTATCCGCCGGATACCTTCGCCGCGAAAGCCTTCGTCAAAATCGCAACCGAGCGCGGTTATGATAATGTGGTCATTCTGCATCTAGGTGACCCCTTTGGAGAAGGCCTAGCCGAGAAATTCCAGGAAGGCTTTGAAGCCGCAGGCGGTGGTGAAGTCGTTGCCATCTCCTACGCACCTGACCCGACTGACCTTTCCAGCGAGGCCACCAGCGCCAGCGCGGAGATCGCCCGGCTTTCTGGCTCTGGCAACACCGCCTTCTTCTGCATCTGCTTCCTGGCCGATGCACAAAAGCTGCTTCAGGTCGCCCAGGTGGACCCCATGCTGAGCACCGTGGAGTGGATGGGCATCGAGAATCTGGCGAATCCCGAACTGCTTGAGGACGCTGGTCAGGCGGATTTCCTGCGGGCAGCGAATTTCATCTCCGTGTCGTTTGCCGATAATTCAACCCCGTTAACGCAGCCATTTATCGACTCTTTCACCGAGGAATATGGCAGCGCACCAGGGCCATTTACCAACTATGCCTTTGATGCCGCCAACATCGCCATGACGGCCATGCTCATGACAGGCAATGACGGCAGCGCCGTTCAATCGATCCTGCCCTATGTGGCGAACCACTATATCGGCACTTCAGTACAGGCTTACCTGGATGAGAATGGTGACCAGGCGATTGCCTTCTATGGCATCTACAAGATTTCACCGGATGCGCCGGAGCTGCTCACGGTCGGCACCTATGATGGCTCAACCGATACCCTAACGCTGGACGAGTAAGTCCACCTCACACGAATGCGACTTACAGGGGCGGCCAATCGTGCCGCCCCTGTCGCCCTACCTGCTGGAGAATTTATGCCCGAAGCCCTCCTGGTTGACTCGCTTATCCGGTCCTTACAGACCGGAAGCCTCTATGCGCTGATGGCGCTGGGCATCACCCTGACCATGACCGTCATCAAACTGCCGAATTTCGCTCACGCGGAATACGTCACTGTGGGCGCTTATGCAGCGCTGCTGGTATCGTGGACTGTATCGTCAAATCCACTGGTCGTGCTGAGTGTGGCTTTTATCGCCGCCGCGCTGACCGCCCTGCTATCCAGTTTGCTGGTGTTTCGCCCACTGGAGCAGCAGCGTTCATCAACCTACAGTCTGCTGCTGGCATCATTTGCGGTCGGGCTGATTATCCGCTACATCATCTTTCTGCTGGTAGATCGTTTCGACCTGTTCGATAAGCGCATTCAGGTGCCGCTCGAAATCCTGTATCGCAGCCCACCATTGATCCTCACCAATATCTTCCTCTGGGTGGTGCCGACCAGCATTATTCTGGTGATCGTGCTCAGCCTGATTCTGAATTACACACCCATCGGGCGCGAGATGCGGGCGCTGGCGAATAACTTTGACCTGGCGCGTGTGATTGGCATCCGGGTTGGACGGGTGAAAAATCTGACGTGGCTGCTGGTCGGCGGGTTGGCCGGAGTCGCTGGCGCATTGTGGGGGATTTATTCTTCAGTCAGCCCGTTGATGGGCTGGATTGCTATCCTGTCCGTGTTCGCCGCCGCCATTCTTGGTGGACTATCCAGCTTTACCGGCACCATCCTGGGCGCGTATGTCGTCAGCCTGTCGGAAAACACACTCATGCAGGCGCTTAATTTCTATTTCGGGCTGGACTTCAGCTTCAAACCAGCAATCCCCTTCATTATTATCATCGTGGTACTGCTGCTGCGTCCCCAGGGATTCACACAGCTTTTCAACCGCCGCCTGAGTTTAGAACGATGAACCTTGATCTGGTCGCGACGGTTATCGCGCTGCTGACCTTCTTCGGCATCTCTGCACTGATGGCGCTCAGTCTCAACCTGGAATATGGCGTCGCTGGTGTGCCGAATTTTGGGCAGGCGCTGTTCGTATCCATCGGTGCCTACACGGCGGGCGTCACTTACACGCGGCTGCTGCCGCTGCTGGCCGGGCGCGACGTCTTAAACCCATGCGGGTCCGATATGGGGCTGGCGCTGCAACTGCGCACGGATATTTTGCGCAGCTCTCCTGCGATTGGATTGGCAAACTTCGTCATTACGCTGTTCATCGCCGGGGTGATCGGTGGGATTGTCGGTTATCTCGCCTCGTACGTCATGCTGCGACTCAAACAGGAATGGTTTCTGGCGCTGGTGCTGCTGGTGGGTGGCGAGATCGTGCGCATTGTCGTGCGTGGTTATGACCCGGTGATTTGCGCCACCAATGGCGTCTCCGGCATCGGCCAGCCCTTCAACTGGATCGGCGAGCCGCGTACCGCCTCCATCCTGTTTATGCTGCTGGTGCTGGCATTTGTGGCGGCAGCCTATGTCTACTGCGAACGGCTGGTTCGTTCGCCCTATGGCCGCCTGCTCAAAGCGGTGCGCGAGAACGATCAGGTCACGCTTGGCCTGGGCAAGCCCATCACCCGTATTCGTGCGCAGGTGATGTTCATCGGCTCGGTGATCGCGGCGCTTTCGGGCGTGTTCTTCGCGGTTAATCTGGGCTTCGTCAACACCAATGATTATGTCGTCACCCTGACATTGGATGTCTGGGTGATGGTCGTCCTGGGCGGGCTTGGCAATAACCGGGGGGCGTTGTTAGGCGCGCTGTTGATTACTGTACTTGACCGTGTGACCGCAATCAGCGCCATCCAGCTCAACATGATGGGTTCGGATTTCGAGTTTAATTACCTGCGCTTTATCCTGTTCGGGGTTATTCTGCTGCTGATGCTGCGCTTCCGCCCGCAGGGGCTGCTGCCGGAGCCACAGCAAACGACCGAAGCGCACGATTTTCTGGCAGGCGATCATGCTTGAGGTGCGTCAGGTAACGAAGAATTTTGGCGGCTTGCAGGCGCTGGATGGTGTCTCGCTGCACGTGCCGGAGGGCAAAATCATCGGGCTGATCGGCCCCAACGGCAGCGGCAAAAGCACGCTGATGAATGTGATTGCCGGGACCTTGAAGCCCAGCAGCGGCCAGATTATCTTTGACGGCACGGACATCACGTCACTGTCAGCAGATGCCATTTTCCAGCGCGGGCTGGCGCGAGGGTATCAGGACCCGGCGCTGTTCTTCCAGATGACGGTGCTCGATAACGCCCTGCTCCCCGTCAAGCAACAGCGCGGCGAGCATCCCTGGTATGCACCCTGGCGGTGGCTGTGGCGCGGCGAGGAACGCCAACATGCGCGGGCGGCCAGTGAAGTGCTGGCGCGGCTGCAACTGCGCGGGCATTATGACCGCCCCGCTGCTGATC
>JAIOHN010000584.1 GCA_019912985.1 Anaerolineae bacterium
GCACTGGACTGGCTGAATTTCTATTTGGCAGCGTCGCCAATCAGGTAATGCAGTGCCTTCAGGTACCAGTGCTGTTGATTCATCCTACCAAGAAAGATTAGCGCTGATCCTAGGGGTGAATTTCATTAAATGGCACAGTACGCGCTATGACCGCTTCGCGGATGGTTTCCACCGCACGCAGGGCAGCAATACGTTCGTTTGCTTCTAAATCCAGGGCAGCGAACTCGTCTTCATCCAACAAAATGATGCTGCCAGTAGGCATCACATACACATCCAGCGCCAGGTCATCGGCACGAACATCGGTGGCAGTGATGATGGCCGGGCGCGTGATATTGCAGTACCAGCCTTTCAAATCGCCCGTTTGACCGTCTTCCACCCGAAAAATGTTGTACCAGCGGTCGCTATAAAACCATTCGGTGAAGGCATCACCGCGCCGGAACACCACGAACCCCATATCAGCGACTTCACGATCAAAGGTCGCGGCCAGGCAGATATGGTTTGGGCTGCGTTCAACCACGGTCGCGGGATACTGCCAGACCACACTGCCATGATGATCGCACTTGTAGACGATGAAATCGGTCATCAGGCACGCCCTATGGTATGCACCGCCAGCAAACGCCCGTCGCCTACCCAGACACGCGCCTGCGCTTCTACCATCACATTGCTAATACCGCGCGCAGGGCCAAAAGACAGGGTTTCATCTCTTAGGGGGTAGTAAAGATTTTCGGTACGGATACCATGTACACTGCCACTGAGGGGGATGAGCGACAGCGTATCCCCTGCTGCACCTTGAACCACGTTCTCGCCAGTTTCAAGCAGCCAGGTTTCCTGCGAACCTGCCACCAGCCTGACATCCCGTCCATTCAGCGCAGGCAGGGCCAGTAAATAGATGTTACCAAGCATCTGATCGAGCCTGCCACCGGTCGCGCCAAAAATGCGCATCCAATCCACACCCTGTTTGGTCGCGAAAGTCAGCGTCAGTTCCAGATCAGTTTCATTTTTTTCTTCGGGATACTTGCGGATATGCGCGCCTTTGGCTTCGAGCTGTGCCAGTTCGTCCGGATCAAGACTATCCATGTCTCCAATTACGAAATCGACCTGCAAGCCCAGTGCGGCAGCGATGCGCGCCCCACCATCGGCAGCAATCACCGTCGCGTCTGGCGCGGCAGCAAGTGCCTGCCGTACCATCGGCCCATCAACGACCTCTCCATTTGCCAGTATAAAAGCGGCTTGCACGAAACCTCTAGTCTTTAGCGGGTGCGGCGCTTCCAGCGCTCTTTGATTTCTAGTTTACTCACATCCGGCGTATCCAGAAAATCATGGACCAGCCGTGTGAAGCGCTCCGACTCCAGCATGGGGAAATGGCGCACGCCGGGCAAAGGCACCGGCAGCATACTATTTTCTTTATCCGTCGTGATGTAATTCCACACCGAATCGTCCGGGATAGGAACCACCAGATCATCTACGCCATGAACAATCACCACCGGGATGGGGAGCATACGGAGTTTTTCCAGCACATCGCCTGAATCATAGGCGCTTGTGCTGAGTTTGAGCACCTGTGTGTCCGTTTTGGCAACATCAACCAGCAGCTTCTCATATTCCGGTTCGGTACGCCGGAAGCATTTTTCCAGCAGGTCGCGTGGGGTACTATCCGCAATATATTTCCCCAGCGGATTGTGACCACTGCGATAGCTTTTGATATTGGTCGTATTGGTGTTATTGCCAGAACGCCGCGAGGCCTCGGCCAATGCTGCACGCATGGCAGCGCTGGCACTCATCACAGTGACATCAGGCGGCTGCGCCTCCATCGCCTGCGCGGCCTGCTGGCGAATCGTCGACACCACTTCGGGGATCACCTCGCGGCGATGATCCAGATCGCCGGGGTCGAAAAGCGGCAGGCTGACCACCATCATACGCGGCACTTTATCACTATACTGCCGGGCATACTCCGCTGCCACCAGCGCGCCCAGGCCATGCCCCACCAGTGCGGTCTTCGCGATGCCGAGCTTATCGACAAAATCCGCCAGAAGTTGTACCTGATGGGCAATGGTGTATTTCTTTGGGTTTTTGACTGAGTCGCCATAACCATAAAGATCCAGCGCATAGACCTTATATTTGACCTGTAGCTGCTGCATGGTCGGAATCCAATAACGCCACGAGCCTACCCAGCTGTGGAGTAGAATCACCGGGCGGCCACGCCCCAGCACTTCATAATGAATCAGGTCACTGCCTAAACTGATCGCGCTCATAAACCGTTAACCCATACCTGTGCGCTCAATCGGCTCCAACTTTCTGCAAAATCTCTTGAATACGACGTGTTAATTCATCAGGGGCGAAAGGCTTCAGAATATAATCGACCGCGCCAACTTCTTTCCCCACCTGAATTTCTTCATCCTGTCCTTTAGCGGAAAGAAACACCACCGGAATCGGCTTCAACTCGTCCACTTCTTTCATCTGGCGACAGGCCTCGTAGCCAGTCAAACGGGGCATACGGACATCCATCATGATCAAGTCTGGCTTGGGGTCTGCGGCCAGCGCCAGATCGTATGCCTCCTGACCGTTGGCTGCCAATGTGACCGTATGCCCAGCAAACATCAGTGTGAAGTTAATCAGATCGCGGATGTCTTTTTCATCTTCGGCAACGAGAATATTCGCCATATTATCCCCTACTCACTGTCAGCGCTGCTGGCCGGTTGGTCAAGCGGCAGTAAAACAAAGAACGTGGTACCCTTACCCTCTTCCGATTCGAACCACACCTTGCCCCGGTGCATTTCGACCAATGTCTTGACGATGGGCAGTCCCAGCCCTGTGCCAGCCACATCCATCACCAGCGCGTGTTCTTCATAACGCTCGAAACGCTCCCACACCCGCTCCTGATATTCTGCCGGGATGCCAATACCAGTGTCTTTGACCGTAATCAGCACGTGCCCGGCGTCGGCAAGCTGCGCCTGAATATCAACACGCCCACCTGCATACGTGTAATTAAATGCATTGTCGATGATATTTGTAAAGATTTGCACCAAC
>JAIOHN010000585.1 GCA_019912985.1 Anaerolineae bacterium
GCCTTCAAGCATCTCAAGGCTGGCACCACCGCCAGTCGAGATGTGTGTAACCTGATCTGCCAACCCGGCTTGTTCAATCGCCGCGGCTGAATCACCGCCGCCAATGATGGTTACCGCGCCCTTCTTGGTTTCGTTTACCAACAATTGCGCAACCGTGTTGGTTCCTTTGGCGAAGTTCGGCATTTCAAATACGCCCATTGGCCCATTCCAGACCACTGTCTTAGCGCCGTCAAGCACTTGGCGGAAACTATCAATCGTCTTGGGGCCAATATCGTAAATCGCCCAATCATCAGGAACGCCATTGGATACGTCAATCACCTGCGTGCTGGTATCATTATCAAACGATTCGCCGATCACCGCATCCACTGGAAGTACCAATTTATCACCGCCGCGTTTGAGCAGTGCCTTTGCCGTATCGACCGCATCACTTTCTACCAGTGACTTCCCAACCGCGTGACCCTGGGCTTTAAAGAAAGTATTTGCCATCCCGCCGCCGATGAGCAGTTTGTCGACTTTCTCAAGCAGTGCTTCGATCACGTTGATCTTATCCGAGACTTTGGCACCGCCCAGAATGGCGATAAAAGGACGCTTCGGATTTTCCAACGTGGTTGCCAGATAGTCAATTTCCTTTTCCATCAGGAAACCCGCTACTGAAGGAAGATACTCAGTTACACCGACCGTCGATGAATGCGCACGGTGGGCGGACCCGAAAGCATCATTTACAAAAACATCACCCAGCGATGCCATCTGCTGCGCGAGGTCAAGATCGTTACGCTCTTCACCTTTGTGGAAACGGGTGTTTTCCAACAGCAGAACGCCGCCTTCTGGTAAATTCTCGACAGCCGACTCCGCTTTGGGGCCGACACAATCTTCAGCAAACTGTACCTCAACACCAAGTAGCTCTGACAGAGCAGGGGCCACCGGCTTCAGCGAGTACTTCGGGTTCGCCTCGCCCTTTGGGCGGCCCAGGTGAGACATCAGGATCAGCGCTTTTGGTTTCTGCTCGAGAATGTAACGCAGCGTGGGAATCGCTGCACGGATGCGCGTGTCATCGGTGACCGTTTCACCATCCAGCGGCACGTTAAAATCGACTCTCACCAGCACTTTTTTGCCAGCAAGATCTACATCACGGATTGTTTTCTTGTTCATTGGCTTACTCCATAACACAAAAGGCGAGGCAACCGAATCGTGACCTCGCCTTTTTCGATGTACGCGAGATCAACGAATTAAAGCTTATCACCAACCAGTTTGGTCAGGTCCGCGACGCGTGATGAGTAACCCCATTCGTTATCGTACCAGGTCACGACTTTGACCATGTCGCCATTCATCACCTGGCAGGAGGGCGCGTCGATAATACTTGAGCGGCTGTCGCCCTTGTAGTCCATCGACACCAGCGGCTCATGCTCCACACCGAGAATGCCCTTCATGCGACCGTTCGCAGCTTCTTCAAAAGCAGCGATCAGTCCTTCTATAGTGGTGCCTTTCTCGACATTGGCGACGAAGTCCACCAGGGAAACGGTGGGGGTGGGGACGCGCACTGCCATACCATCAAATTTGCCCTTAAGGTCCGGTATCACCAATGCAACCGCTTTGGCTGCGCCAGTGGTGGTGGGGATCATGTTGAGGGCTGCTGCACGGGCGCGGCGCAGGTCTTTGTGGGGCAGGTCCAGAATCTGCTGGTCATTGGTGTAACTGTGGATCGTGGTCATCAGGCCACGGATGATGCCAAAGCTGTCATTGACGACTTTGGCGGCTGGCGCAAGACAGTTGGTAGTGCAGGAGGCATTGGAAATGATGTTGTGATTGGCCGGGTCATATTTCTCTTCGTTGACCCCCAGGCAAATGGTGATGTCTTCGCCCTTGGCTGGCGCGGAGATAATGACTTTCTTTGCGCCAGCCTGCAGATGCTTACTGGCAGAATCACGATCCGTAAAGCGGCCCGTGCTTTCAATCACGATGTCAACACCCAGGTCGCCCCAGGGCAGGGCCGCAGGGTCACGCTCGGCGAGCGCTTTGATTTCATCACCATCAACAACCAGCGCATTGTCTTTAACTTCTACGGTACCTTGGTAACGCCCGTAGTTGGAGTCAAAGCGGAAAAGGTGCGCCATCGTATGTAGGTCGCCGAGGTCGTTGAATGCCACAACGTCGATATCCGAATAGTTTTCTTTCATGGCCTTCAATACCTGACGGCCAATGCGACCAAAACCATTGATACCCACACGAATTGCCATGTTTTACATACTCCTTTGCGTAGATGCTTGATTAGACAGGTTTCACTGCCTCGGAGAAAATAGGTTTCATTAATCCACCTATTTTCTCTTCTTCGGTGAGGTTAAAAATCGCGACTGCTAACTTGCCCGGATCATGACGCCAGGGGCGTTCCGGGTCCGTTAGATCAGTATACCGCACATCATAACGTTGAAAAATCTCGTGATGTGCAGGTGCGGGCCGCACATAACGGGTATTCACGCCAGCATTGAGCGTGGGATACACATTGTTAGCTAATACTGCCTGAATGACGCCGCGGCCAATATGATTTTCCAGGGCCATTACATGGTCGGCAACGGTGTAATCATCCGTTTCGCCGGGCTGTGTAGCGACGTTGCAGACATAAATCCGAAACGCACTCGTTGCTCGCAGCGCTTCAGCGATGCCGTTAATCAGCAAATTCGGCAGGATACTGGTGTATAAGCTGCCAGGGCCTATCACAACCACATCGGCATCCAGAATGGATTGAATGCTCTCACTGTAGGCCTCGACTTGATCCGGCTTGAGAAACACCTTTTCAATCTTGCCGCCTGCGCTGCTGATGTTGGATTCACCTTCAATCACCACAGGGGAAGCCTGGCCCGGCAGCCTGACATGCGCAGAGAGTGCGACCTCGTGCATGGTTGCAGGCAGAACACGTCCCTGGATGTTCAGCACTCGCTCCGTTTCGATGAGCGCTTCTTCGAGGCTACCGGTGACAGCGGCCATGGCGCTGATAAAAAGATTGCCAAAAGCATGACCACCCAGATCACCCGCGTTGAAGCGATGCTGAAATAACTGTGTCATCAGGTTTTCGTCATCCGCCAATGCCGCGATGTTATTGCGTAAATCGCCCGGCGGCAGCACACCCAATTCACGCCGCAATCGTCCAGAACTGCCACCATCATCCGCGACGGTGACGACCGCCGTGATGTTACTGGTGTAGGGCTTCAGCGCCCGCAAAACCGATGGCAGACCTGTGCCCCCACCAATCGCCACCACTTTAATCCCGCGCTGGCGACGGCTGTGCGCATACATCACGTCGAGGACACCACTTTGCTCATGTGTCCGATAGGGTGCCAGGATACTTCGGGCCAGCATCACCAAAGCCAGCAAAATCAGAATGGCACCGCCGGTCACTTCCAGAACGGCATCTGTCCATGGATTACTGGTTGATTGAACATCAGCGTTCAATTCAGCGATGATCAATGCAAGCCCCAATGCCAGCAGCAGATTGCCAATCGCCAGCAGCAGCAACCAGCGTTTTACACCAATGCCGGGTGTGATCCACTTTGTGAATGCCATCCATCGCCTGGGCATACCAGCCTACTTATCCGCCATTCGCTTCTCACGACCCAGCTTAGCATTGCGCTCGCAGCGTGTCAAAGCTCACCTACGGGCAAACAACACTGCCAGTAAACCAACTGATTCGATGATTGTCAGGCCGCCGATGAGCAGCGACGCATCAAACCAGAACCGCTCCGGGAACAGCCGGATCAGCGTGTCAGAATACTGGAAATACCATGTGCCTTGCTCAAAGAAGACACCATGGAAACCCGTAAAAAAGAATTCCCAGTTTACGATTGCAACAACAACAATTGCTAATAAGAGGCCAATGGTCAGGATAGCTCCTGACATGAGTGCCTGGCGTAGTAAGTTTGCACGTCGCAGAACGAGGCCGATCCCGATTGCAACCAAGCCCCAGATTACCGCAAATCCAAATGCGTAGCGGGTAACAATCTTCACATCTCGCATATGATGAAGTTCCCGTGCATTAAACAATGCACTGCCATCGGGAAATTCCAGATCACCCAGATAGGTAACATCAGCATCATTAAACAAATAATTCAACGCAAACGGTGCATACTGAATGCGATCTTCACGCGTAAAGCCGTAGAAATCTTCCGGGAAATCGGGGCGGTTGTATTCGAATTGGAGAAAGACGGGTGTCATCACCAGGCGCACATTTACCAGAATCAAAAGTACAGGGATGCTGAGTGCAAACAGCAATCTTAAAGCCCACATGAGTAAGCTGGGTTGCTTTCTTGGCTGCGTCGTCATTGATCTATCCGCCGTCCAGTTGGTCCACGCCGCCCGACATGAGGAAGTTAAGCACCAGCGAATCCACCAGATTTTCAACTGGAGCATGGTCGTCCGTGAAAACAAGGTCGGATGGTGAAGTCGTTACCAGCGAGTTCTCACCCAATACCAGTGCATCTCGTAAAATGGGCGCGGTGCTATCGGAGAGGCTATTCACATTCACAGCAAGGTTCGCGCTGTCGGTAGGCATATTGGTGGCTACCAGGATGGTGTTAAATGAATATGGCACATCCATGGCATGAACCGATGGAAAAACCTGTAATAAGGTGGCGGTGAGCGCATCGACTAAGCGCCGGTCAGTGTCCGTTCTGCCAACATTGATAGCAGCTACACCATCCGGCAGGAGATGTGATTGCACCTCGCGGAAAAATTCTACTGTGGTCAGATGCCAGGGAATATAGGGTGGGCGATACGCATCAATTGCCACCACACTGTAGGGTCGCTCCAGTTGATTCAAAATATAGCGGCCATCTTCAGCATAAGTGGTCAAACCGGGGATGTGCTCGCGATTCATTTCAAAATAATCTTCGCCTACCTGGATAATCTCAGGGTCAATTTCGATACCGTCGATAGGAATATCGCCGTAAACAGTCGCATACTGCCGGGCAATCGTTCCCGCAGCCAGCCCAATAATGGCTAATGACTGTACCTGCTCTGGCTGATAGGGTGGGTTGTTGAAATACGGCGCGGTCAGGAAAAAGCTCCAGGTGCGGCGGTAAGTATAAATGTCGGGGTGCCATTGACTATGAATGCCCTGACCATCGTTTAGATAAAGATAGCGGTACCCATTGGAGTCTTCCTGGACCTGGATGTAGTTGTAGGCACTCTCGCCTTCATACAGGATGGTGGCATTTGCCTGAGCCGGGCGCAGTGGCCCACCAAGCACGAGCAGCGCCAGCATGGCGATGACGACTGGCATCCATAAGGTTCGCAGCGCGTATGCTGGTCGCTCCAGCCAGAGATTGACGAACGCGACGATATATAGCAGAGCCGAGAGTGTCAGGAAGGTGGCAAAGGTGCCTATCATTGGGATTAGAATGAGCACCGGGAGAAATGTCCCGGCTAAGCTCCCCAGCGTACTGATGGCGTAAATCCGACCCGATATTCTGCCCGCAGCCAAAATGTCCGACTCGCTTTGCATTGCCAGCCGAATGGCGAAAGGAGAGAGTGTTCCCAGGAGCGTCACCGGAATCGCAAACAGCACGATCACTGAAACAAATGATCCCAACACCAACCCAGCCTGCGCACCGACAAACGCCACCGCAGCCGTTCGCAGCACAGGCCGCGAAATCAGTGGAATAAGCGCACTTAGGAACGCTGCCCAGGCGATGATACGATAGAATGTCAGGAAATAGGGTGACCGATCTGCCCAACGCCCACCCAGGAAATAACCTGCGGTCAGGTAAAGCAGGATGAGCCCAATGACATTAGCCCAAACCAGATTGCTCGTCCCGAAAACATTACCCAGCAGACGTGATGCGGAGAGTTCGATAGCAAGTGTAGCCAACCCGCCAACGAATACGGCAAGGTAAAGATTGCGTCTTGTGTTCTGCAAGGCTGCATTGCTCCATACGAAACGCAAGCCTATCATAAACGAAACAGCGACACAAATAAAGGTGGTTCAGTGTATGACGGTTGACATCATCCGTGCTAATCAAAATCATGCCGAGGCGCTCAGCACGCTCATGCGAAGCGTGTGGGCAGATATTAGTCTCGATCCGGCTTATATCCACAGTCTTCTCGCCCAGCCGGATCGCGCCACTTATCTGGCAGTCGAGGGAGGACAGCTCATCGGCTTTGTGGATGGATTTATGACGCAAATATCGAGCCAGGAACCGCGATGGGAAGTTGATTTGCTCGGCGTACACCCCGATTATCGTGGCAGGGGGATGGCAACTGCATTGGTCAAAAAGTCTACACAATTCGGCAAACAAGCTGGTGCGCATTCAGGGCGATGCCTGATCGCTGCAGGGAATACTGGCAGCGAAAAGGCATTCGCGCATTCCGGTTATCAATCTGCTGCGGAAGCGGGTTGGTTGTACGTGTTCAGTGAGGATCAAGCGCCGCCTGTAATGGAGCAAGCGATTGGTTTACGCCTGATTCCAGTGCAGACCTTAAACTATCGTGGTCTGTGGATTGAAGATGTGTTCAGCCCGGCATGTCTGGCGGCAGGCGCCGCTGAACGTATCCAACGCCAAGTTGACGTTGCCGGGGCGGTGATTCCAGAAAGCAGTGGAGATTCGATTGCGGCTGCCGAGAAACTTGGATTTAAGCTGGTGGGGCAGTATCGCTACTGGTATTGCGACCTTGCTCAATAAGGGCGTTGGCCGAGCGCCATGGTCAGGTCATCATTTTTGTGAATGACAACGGTCGGGATTTTCGCCAGTTGGAGTGTGTTGCGCATACTCTGACTCGAGGTCATCCCACCGAAGGATTGCGGGTCGAGCAACACACAGGAGGTTTGCACATGCCTGCCAGAGAGGATTTGCGCTTGTGTGACCCAATCAGTATCCAACGACGCAGTGACAATGATCAACGTGGTGCCGCGCGTGAGATAGGGCATCTCCAACTCAAGCATCTGGGCAAACGTGTACGGCGAGAGGCTGCGGGCGGTGGCTAATGTTTGAAGAATATGAGTCATCTGGCGCATTCCACGCTCTGGTTGGTGGACTTGCCGCCGTCCGGTATAGGTAACAAAGCCAAGCGCCCGTTCCAGCTCAATGAAGTATTGGGTCAGTGACGCCGCGACCACTACGCCGTATTCTTCAGTCGAGGCGGGGATCCCGGGTCCGGTAGGAACGACTGTGCCGCTTGGTCCAGTGCGCCGCACCGTGTAATCCTCTACCAATGAGGTTGGTGAAAGGTCCAGAAAAATCCAGATGTCGGCAATTGGATCAATATCAAATTCTTTGACCATCAATTGATCGCGGCGGGCAGTAGTATTCCAGTGAATACGATTAAAGCTGTCTCCGGGTGCGTATTCGCGGACCCCTGCCGCATTCGCTGTGACGAACTGCGCGCGCCGCCGCTGCGCCTCACCACCATACAGAATTGCCCCTGGTAGATGAAAATTGTTCACAGGGACAGTCGCCGGGTAGACCACGACTCTCGTTTTGGCGTCGATAAAGCGATCGGTCATGAACAGGCCGAATGGATCACCACTGGTGAGCGTAATCGGGCCAAGCTGAAATTCACCACGTACCTGGCAGAGTGTTTCGACATACCAGCGATGGCTGCTGCGGGAGCCTAATGCTGGAATGACATGACTGGCGCGATGGCCCGGCAGGGTGGAGTGATCGTTAATTTCCATCCAGAGCTTGGGCATCCACGAGCGGTTGCGCACGATGAACGCCTCATCCAGCTTACGCCCCACCTGAGCGCGCCGGGCGCGGGTACGCCGGTAAATACTGATCCAGCGGATGGAAAGCCATGCCCACAGAAATGAGAGCAGTAGCAATCCAACAAAAAGATAGGCCAGATTGAAGAAAAAAGCGCGCCCTGTAAATAACCCTGCCAGCAGGGTGAGAATCAGCAGGGCATAAACAGCGTTTCGTCGGTTTGGCATGTTATTTGAATGACGCACCTGGTACTGGTGTGCTGGCAAGTACGTCCTGCACGATGGCGCGTGCGGAAATGTCTTTAATGCGAGCGGCGGGTCCGACGATAATGCGGTGCGCCAGAGTCACTTCCGCCAGGGCTTTTACATCGTCTGGAATAACATAGTCACGACCACTCATCGCCGCACGAGCTTGCGAAGTGCGGAATAAGGCCAGGGATCCGCGTGGACTGCTGCCCAGATAGACATCGGGATGCTGGCGGGAGGCCGTCACAAGATCGACGATGTAACGCTTCACCTCATCGGCCACATATACATCACGGATGGCTTTCTGCGCGCTCAGCAAATCCTGCACGCTGACCACCTGATACATACTCTCGATTGGGTGTTTATATTGCTGTGCCGAAAGCACGGTGAGTTCTTCCACCGGGCTGGGATAACCAAGTTGAATTCGCAACATAAAACGGTCGAGCTGGGCTTCTGGCAAAGGAAATGTGCCTTCATACTCGATCGGGTTCTGTGTTGCCATGATGAGAAATGGCTCTTCCATGGGATAGGTCACGCCATCAACTGTCACCTGCCGCTCTTCCATGGCTTCAAGCAGGGCGGCCTGTGTCTTTGGTGTGGCACGGTTAATCTCATCTGCGAGCACCACCTGGGCCATGATCGGGCCAGGCCGAAACTCGAATTCGCGTGTTTTTTGATTGAAAAGCGAAACGCCGGTCACGTCGGATGGCAGCATGTCCGGAGTAAACTGGATGCGGCTGAAGGTGCAACCCATTGACCGGGACAGAGCTTTCGCCATCATGGTTTTACCCACACCGGGGATGTCCTCGATCAGAATGTGACCCTGACTTAGCAGACCGAGGATGGTCAGGCGAATCTCGTTCCGCTTGCCCATGATGACCTGATCCACATTTTGCGCAATGCGTTCGGTCACATCCTGGACAATATTCCCTCCCTGACGTGCTCTTTCAACTGAACGACGTGTTTCTTGCGGAGAATTGGACATAACACCTGCTTTAACGACCAAAGCTTCACGAACGGGCGTGCCGAGACCGGCGGTACCTATAGAACAGTATAGCGGAAGTTACGTTTGTGAACAGACTAGATGCCTGACTGCGATGGTCTTTACTTGTTGTTTAACCCATGTTTAGTATAATAAGGTGAGATGAACCAAAGCTCATGGTTTATTACCTAAAACCCTCGAATGATACATGACTTCTGCCCGGCTTAATGTCCGGGATGCTTTTTGAGAGGAGTTCAACATGGCAAAATCGCGGACAGAGTTGATGGTCGATCGTCTGCGTGATCTTCAAGCAACGACCCCGGAAATAGAGGGTGCTGGTGTAGTGAGTGTCGATGGCTTGATCATGGCCTCCTCGTTTCCAGTTGGCATTGAAGAAGATCGTGTTTCAGCGATGTCTGCTGCCATGATTTCGCTCGGCGAACGAATCTCCGGAGAGCTTGGGCGAGGGATATTGGATCAAGTCTACATCAAGGGCGATGGTGGTTACGTCATTCTAATGTCTGTCGGAGAGGAAGCCGTTTTAACCACTTTGGTACGTGAGGGTGCCAAACTCGGCCTCATTTTTCTGGATATGCGCCGCACCGCCAGTGATCTCGAGAAACTGATTTAGAGCGGTATCTCAGCTCGTTTCGTTCTACACATTCCAGTCAATTACCCGGCGGGGGGGATACTATAGTTTATCTCCCCGCCGCTGTTTTTGTTGAGGGATAACCCGTATGCCCAAACCGAAATACATATTTTGTACCGGTGGTGTGGTCAGTTCCGTTGGGAAAGGTGTCACCGCCGCCGCTATTGGTTGCATTCTCAAAGCACGGGGCCTGAAAGTGGCCGTCCAAAAACTTGACCCTTATCTTAATGTTGACCCCGGCACCATGAGTCCTTACCAACATGGCGAAGTGTTCGTGACCAACGACGGTGCGGAGACTGACCTGGACCTGGGGCATTATGAACGCTTCATTGATGAAAATCTGACTCGTGCCTCCAATGTGACCGCTGGACAGGTTTACAGTCATGTCATTGACAAGGAACGCCGGGGAGATTACCTCAGCGCGACGATTCAGGTTGTTCCGCATATTACGAATGAGATCAAACGCCGTATCGCCCTGGTTGGCAAAGACCACAATGCGGATGTGGTATTGGTCGAAGTTGGCGGCACGGTGGGTGACATTGAAAGCCAGCCGTTCCTTGAAGCCATCCGCCAGATGCGTATGAACCTGCATCGCAATGACACGCTTTCGGTTCATGTCACATTCTTACCCTATATCGGTGCGACCGGTGAACTCAAAACAAAACCAACGCAGCATAGTGTGCGTGAGTTACGCGGTATCGGCATCCACCCGCAGGTGATTATCCCTCGCACTGATTACGAAGTCAGCCCGGAAGTTATCAGCAAGATCGCCTTGTTCTGCGATGTGGATGAAGAAGCGGTTATTCCGCTGGTGACAACCGATCTGCTCTATGAAGTGCCGCTGACCCTTGAAGATGCTGGCCTCGGTGATTATCTGGTAGAGCAACTTGAGCTGGACACGATCAAACCTGAATTAGGCGATTGGCGCAGAATGACCAAGCGGATGCGTGCCGCGAACAACCCATTGAAAGTGGGTGTGGTCGGCAAATATGTTGAGCTGCATGATGCCTATATGAGTGTACGCGAAGCGCTTTTCCATGCTACCAGCGCCCATGAGCGAAGCCTTGAGATTAGCTGGATTTATTCTGGCGACCTGGAAAAAGGCAAGGGATGGGAGGAGATGGAGGACCTCGATGCGATCGTGGTCCCCGGCGGATTTGGTGAACGTGGTATTGAAGGCAAGATCCTGGCAGCCCGTTTCGCACGGGAGCGCAAAATTCCCTATCTGGGTTTGTGCCTGGGGATGCAGGTAATGTGCATTGAATTTGCGCGTAATGTGCTTGATCTTGAGGATGCTAACAGCTCCGAATTTGGCTTGAACACGCCGCATCCAGTGATTGATCTGATGGTTGAGCAGCGGGCGATCACAGATATGGGTGGGACGATGCGCCTCGGAGCATATCCCTGTCAACTAGTGGAAGGAACACACGCGGCAGCAGCTTATGGAGGCTCACAGGAGATCCAGGAACGCCACCGCCATCGTTTTGAGTTTAATAACACTTATCGCGGAGTCTTTGAACAGAATGGCGTGGCCTTCAGTGGCCTGAGCCCGGATGGAAACCTGGTTGAAATTGCCGAGATGAAAGATCATCCCTTTATGGTTGGCAGTCAGTTCCATCCTGAGTTTTTGAGTCGCCCCAATCGACCTCACCCTTTGTTTATGGGGTTGGTTGATGCAGCAATTGTCTACAGTAACCAGTCTACCCAAAAACTCAACGGCCATCAGGATCGAATCGAAGACCAACCGGAATTAAGGAAGTAGGAAGATGTCGATCGAGAACTTTATTCATGAGATGCCAAAGGTCGAATTAAACATTCGTCTGGAGGGTGCGTTACTAGAAGATCGTTTGCTGGTGATTGCCGAGCAAAACGAAATTGAGGAAACATTGAAAGGCTTTGCTGCCTGGGCTGAATTAGTCAAAAATCCGGACTACACTCGTATTGAAGAAATCATTCCTGTGATTACGAGCTGGCTGCAACAACCGGAAGACGTGGCCCACGTAGTTTACGAGTTGGGTGTCACATTGGCAAAGCAAAACGTTCGCTATGCTGAAATCAGCGTGAATCCAGCGCTTTTCACTGAAAACGGCTTCACTTTTGAAACGCTGCTGGCGGCCTTAAATGACGGACGTGATCGCGCTCAGCGCGGTTGGGGCATTCGTATGGGCTGGATTCTGGCGATTTCACGTGACAATCCACGTACTGCCGACGAAATCGCCCGATGGGCCTCTAATGTTGCAAGCAAGAAGGGTGGCGTAATCGGCCTGGGATTGGTCGGGCAGGAAGACGCGCAGCCCATTGGTCAATTTGAACGTGCTTTTCACACAGCTGCTAAGAAAGATGTTCCTCGTTTGCCAAACGCAGGCAGTATCCTGGCCGGTGACGGAATCGTGCAAGTTATGGAACATCTGGCACCTGATCGCATTGCGGATGGGTGGGGAGCCATTGACTCGGCAGAAGCGATGGATGCACTACTGGAAAACCACGTGCCGCTCAACATATTCATGACGCGCGCGTTGCGAGCAGGTCAGATCGAGTCTTATGCTGATTATCCCCTGCGTCGACTGCTGGATGATGAGATTGTGCTTGCATTAGGTACAGGAATGCCCGCGCTATACCACACATCCATTGAAGACGAGTATCTTGCAGCCGTAGAGCAGGGCGGTTTATCACTGGAAGAATTGCAAACACTGGCTCTGAATGCCGTTCGTATGAGCTGCCTATCTGCAACTGAAAAGCAGGCGATGGTCAGTGAGTTTGAAGAAGCTTACGCCATGCTAAGCGCAGAATCCGTAACAGACACCCCCGCCTCATAAAAAACGACGCCAGAGATAATCTGGCGTCGCTCATTGCTTTATACTGCTCTGATATGGTTAAACCTCGGTGAATTCGCCTTCTACGACATCACCTTCAGGTGCTTCGTGACCGCCCTGCGGAGACGCTGCACCACCGTTAGCGCTGTTATCCTGCGCATACATCTGCTGCGTGAGCGCATAGGTTGCGTTCTGCAAAGATTCACTCGCAGCATGGATGGCGCTGACATCTTCCTTCTGAATGGCCTCGCGCAGTGTTTGAAT
>JAIOHN010000586.1 GCA_019912985.1 Anaerolineae bacterium
GTCAAGAATATCGGTAAACTGAACCTGGCAAGCCAGAAAAAAGGCTGGCGTCGGATTATCATCGAAAAGCCTTTTGGGACGGACCTTGAGTCAGCACACAAGTTGAACGACGAGATTCACACCGTCTTTGAGGAAAACCAGGTGTATCGTATTGACCATTATCTGGGCAAAGAGACGGCGCAGAACATCATGTTCTTCCGTTTTGCCAATGCGATCTTTGAGCCAATCTGGAATCGCAATTACGTGGGCAGTGTTCAGATTTCGGTGCTGGAACAGGTGGATGTCGGGCATCGTGGCGCATACTATGATAATTCCGGTGTGCTGCGTGATATGTTCCAGAATCATCTGCTGCAACTCATGACCCTGATTGCGATGGAGCCGCCAGCCTCCTTTGACGCGGATGCGGTGCGCAACGAAAAGGTGAAGGTGCTGCAAGCGGTGCGGCCCATTGACCCCTTTGATACGGTGTGTGCACAGTACGAAGGGTATCGTGAAGCAGAAGGGGTTAAATCCGATTCGCAAACGCCCACCTTTGCGGCCCTCAAGCTCAATGTGGATAACTGGCGCTGGCAAGGGGTGCCGTTCTATCTGCGTTCCGGCAAGGCGCTCACCCGTAAACTGAGCGAAATCACGGTCGTTTTCCGTGAGCCGCCACACATGGTATTTGATAACGGTGCGAGTTTTACACCGAATGTCCTCTCGATTTGCGTCCAACCTGATGAAGGTATTCATCTCAGCTTTGAAGCCAAAGTGCCGGATTCCGCGCGCAAAACCCGGTCGGTCAATATGGAGTTCCACTACGCGGATTCCTTTGGCAAGTATTCCATTCCTGAGGCCTATGAGCGGCTGCTGCTCGACGCGCTGCTTGGTGATCCTGGTCTGTTTACCCGCAGCGACGGTATTGAAGTTTCATGGCATTTGATTGATCCGGTGATCAAAGTATGGGAATCGGATGAAGCGCCGCAGCTTGCCAGTTATGAGCCGAACAGTTGGGGGCCTCGTGAGGCGGATGAACTGCTGGCAACTGAGGGTCATATCTGGCGACCCGGTTGCATCCATGACTAGAGGATAGGTTGGAAATGGCCGAGATTAAAATCTACGCCGACCATGAGCTTTTGATGCGGGCCGCTGCCGAGCATTTTGTCAGCCTGTATGAAGCGGCGGTTGCCGATCATCAACACTTCAGTGTGGCGCTCTCTGGTGGTTCGACACCGAAGACGCTCTACGAATTGCTCAAAGAGGAAATGTTCAACCGCTATATTGATTGGTCGCTGGTCCATGTCTTTTGGGGGGACGAACGGTGTGTGCCTCCTGACCACGCCGACAGTAACTATCATATGACGCGTTTGGCGTTGTTGGATGCGGTTGACCTGCCGCTGACTAATATCCATCGTATGCACGGGGAGGATGCCCCAGAGCAGGCAGCGCTGGATTACGAAAAGGCGCTGCACGATTTCTTTGGTCAGGGCGAGGAAGTTCGCCTGGACCTGATCTTGCTAGGCATGGGCGATGATGGTCATACGGCGTCGCTCTTCCCCGAAACTGAGGCGTTGGATGAAGTTGATCGGCTGGTGGTGGCGAACTATGTTCCTAAACTGGAAGCATGGCGGATTACGCTGACCACAAAAGCGATTAATGCTGCCCATCATGTGGCGTTTCTGGTATCGGGTCATGCAAAAGCGTCGGTGCTCCAGGAAGTCCTGGAAGGGCCGCGACAGGCGCGCGAACTGCCCTCACAGTTGATTAACCCCACAAGCGGTGGGCTCACCTGGTTTTTGGATGCCGACGCTGCACAACTGCTTTCCAGAACGATTTGACGATGCAGATGCCTCCGGATAAAGAAACCTACGACCAGACTGTCTGGCTGATCGTCTGGCAAATTCCATATGGACATGTGTTTACCTACGGGCAAATTGCTGCCATGATCCCCGCGCCGGAAGGTGTGGAACTGCCAAGTTACGAGCGCATCGCGCCACGATGGGTGGGTTATGCGATGAATCGCGCCATGAGCAGCGGCTTAAATGTGCCGCAGAAACCGGGTGATCCTCACATTCCCTGGCAGCGTGTGATCAACAGTCGCGGTGGAATCAGTCTGGCGGAAGGGAGTTACCCGGCCACGCAGCAGCGTGTCCTGCTCGAAGGTGAGGGGGTAAGCTTTAACGCACAAAATCTGGTCGATTTCAACCAATATGGTTGGGATGGCCCGGACGATGACTGGCTGACGGAACATGGCTTCTTTAAGCCGCATTCTATGAAAAAACAGCCGCCGGATGACCATCCCTCGCAGCTCTCGTTGTTTTAAGCGGTTCGATAGCGATTGATCTCATCCCGTAATTGACGCGCGGCCTGAGCCGGACTCTCTGAAAAAATGACACTGCGCGAGGCGTTCAGAATCAAGCCTGAACCATCTTCCCTCAAGCCAGCCCGAACCGTCTGTGCGACATCACCACCTTGTGTACCCAACCCCGGCACAAGCAGAGTCATGTCACCGACCATCTGCCGTACCTGTTTCAATTCTTCGGGATAAGTTGCCCCAACAACCAGCATACAATTTTGGTTTGTGTTCCAGTCCTTGTACACTGTCTCTGCGACCACCTGCCACAGCGGTGTCCCGTTCACGGGCAGATCCTGGATTTCCCCGGCCCCAGGGTTGGAGGTGCGGCACAGGATGATGCAGCCCTTGTCCGCGCGTTTTAGAAATGGCTGGAGGGCGTCCTTACCCAGGTAAGGGTTCAGCGTAACTGCATCGAACCCGAACCAGTCGAACACTGCACGGGCATAAGCCTCGCTGGTGGAAGGGACGTCGGCACGTTTGGCATCGCAGATCGTCGGGATGTCCGGGTGCTCCTGCTGAAGATATTCCATCGTCATGCGAAGTGAGCTGATTCCCCGGTCCCCACGCGCCTCGTAAAACGCCATATTCATTTTGTAAGCGCTGGCATATTCGTGAGTCTGCTCGATAATCCAGCGGTTAAAGATGAACAGCGGAAACTCATAGTGAATGAATTCCTCTGGCAGCCGGGCGAAATCACTGTCCAGACCGATACAGAGTAGCGAATCTACAGCCGCTGCACGCGTGTTGTATTTGTCAACTAGGTTCATAGCCCTCTTGCTCTGCCCATTGATGTGGATCATTCAACCATCCCTGAATTGTGGTCATTGTCTCTTGACTAAAATAGCCCGATTCAAATGCTGTCCTGGCAATCGTCTCAAATGGCAGCAGGACATGCAGTTTGACTTCAGCTGTGCGAAATGCCGTCTGCGCCGTATCGAAGCCGTAGCTGGTGATTGCAACGCAGTCTTCAACCATCGCGCCGCTCTCACGCAGCGCCTCGACGCCCGAAAGGCTGCTGCCTCCGGTGGTGACCAGATCCTCGATCAACAAAACTCGTTTTCCGCTGACGTCATCGCCCTCAACGCGCTGTTTCTTGCCATGACCCTTGGCGGTTTTGCGGACAAAAACGGACGGTTTGTTGAGCAGGTAAGCCAATACGGAACTGTGGGGAATGCCGCCGGTTTCGATGCCAGCGATGATGTCAAAGTGGATGCCTGCCTGCTGAATGAGCAGCAGCAGATTTTCGATAATCGTGTGCCACTCAGCAGGGTGGGCGATGAGCTTGCGATTATCGACGTAAACGGGTGAGAGCAAGCCGGACTTGAATGTAATCGGATTATCGGGGATAAATCCCACCGCGCCGATTTGGAGTAGCGCTTGAGCTGTTTCAGTCATTGTACGCCTCGCGCAAAATATAGGCTGCGGCCAGTGGGCCGCGAAAGATGAGGGCAGACCAGTACTGCACTGCACGGATACCCCATGCAAAATAGTTTTGCAAAGTTAAACCGTCCTGTATACCGCCGCAGCCAACCACATCGAGAGTATAGCCGCGTTTTGATTTTTCACACATTAACTGCCTCGCTAGCTGGAGGGCAGGCACATGCAGGCGCGCGCCTGCCACCCCGGCGACAACACCCGGCGCATTCGGGGCTGGTTGGGCCAGCGTGTTGCTGGCGATCACCGCCTTCACGCCAGTTTCTTCAAACACGCGCAGCAAAACCTGATACTGTTCCGGCGCAAGGTCAGGGCTGATTTTGACCCACAGTGGCACGGTATCATGCAGTTCGTCGGTCACTGCCCGGCAAAGCTGGCGTGTATGGGCTTCGGTCTGGCGGCTGCCGGGGTCGTCTTCCGTGTTGGGGCAGCTGATATTAAGTGTGAACCACGTTGGGACGACGCCCTGATAGACGAAAAAGCGGATCGCTTCCAGCACTTCCTGCTGTGTTTGCTGCGGATCATCTACACCAGGGCTGACCGCGATATTGATGCCAAATACAGGTGGCAGGTCAATTCGATTTTTCGTCAGGAAAGCCGCTGCCGCTTTTGCTCCGGGGTTTTTCAACCCAACCCGATTCTGTAGCGAACGGTTGGGTGCATCGCGCCAGATCACGGTGCCAGGATTGCCCAGGCGCGGCCAGCGCGTATAAGAGCCGTATTCGATTGGGCCAACAAGGGCAGGCATCGTGCGCCAGCCAGGGATGATATTCTCTTCATTGGCGACTGCTTGCAGGGCGGCGGCTTCGGTTTCAAAGCCTGTGCCTTTGACGAAGCCCGCCGCCAGCATCATTGGGAAGGGCAGGTCCGCTTCGCCAGCCGAAACCGGCTTATGCGGAAACATCTGCTGCCGCGTGAGTCTGAGTATGTGCTGAGGTATGTCGTGCGCATCGAGCCATGTCAGCGTATCGAGAATGCGCTCATGGGCCTCTTGCGCTGGGAGACGGAAGAGCAGCTGTCGTATGGCCTGATAGAGTTGATCGCTGGTGCCAAGCAGTAGATCACGCATCATACAGATTTTGCCCAAATCCTTCGGCGGAGATGACTTGCTCACCATCATAGACTCGCTGACCGCGAATCACCACTGAGGTAATACGCCCGCAGACGGTCATACCTTCAAATGGCGACCAGCCACAGGCGGTATGCAGGTTGCCACGCTCTATCGTGTATTCGGCCTCAGTATCCACAGTGGTAAAGGTTTCTTCAGGGCAGGGCAGTCCCCAGATGCGGCGGGGATTGGTGGCGACCAGATCAATGACCCGTTCTAATGTCAGCCGGTTTTCTTTCCCGGCCAGCATCATCAGCGGCAGGGTTGTTTCCAGGCCGGGGACGCCATAAACCGGTTTACCCCCAAGCTTCTCTTCCAGGGTGTGAGGCGCATGATCGGATTCGACCACATCCACAATGCCCGCTTGCAGCGCATCCCACAGCGCTTGCTGGTCGGCGTGGGTTTTCAACTCTGGCTTCATCAACCCCAACGGCCCCAGCCTGGGTAGATCGTCCTGCGTGAGATAGAGGTGGTGTGGGCAGACGCCAATCGTCACCGGCAGCCCGGCTTCTTTCGCCTGCGTGAGGTAAGTGATTTCCTCCGCTGTGCTGATGTGGCAGAAGTGGGTGCGTTTACCATACTGGCGCACCAGCTCCAAAATCTCCAGCACAGTTTTGCCTTCTGCGTGGACTGCGATCACTTTACCCTGCGGCCAGGCCTGATAATGCTGCGCACGTACCGCCTGATCTTCGATGAGCAGCACACCCGTGGTCTGATTGTTGTAGATTTTCAGCCCACAGACCTTCGGCTGTATCGCCTCATAGTAGCGCCAGTTGCCATCCATTGC
>JAIOHN010000587.1 GCA_019912985.1 Anaerolineae bacterium
GGGCCCGGCAGCGCGAAATTTCGGCCTGGATGTGGATCAGACTGCCGCGATCCTGGCGATCTTTGCGGAAAATGGAATCAAAGGGAGTGAGGCCGGAACCCAATTACGGTCGATGCTGCTGAATATGACCCGGCCTACCGAGGCTGTACAGGGCGCATGGAATGCGTTAGGCGTCAGCTTCTATGATGCGGCGGGTGCAGCGCGACCTCTGGGTGAAGTGATCGCCGACCTGGATAAGGCACTTGACCCGCTGCCTGCTGAACAGCAGAACGAAATCATGACGACCCTGGCTGGCAGCTACGGCATCCTGGGTCTGACCGCACTGCGTTCAGGGATGTCGATTGAACAAATGCAGGCGACGATGATGGGGCAGGCGGACGCCGCGACCGTCGCTGCCAAGATGATGGACACCTTCTCTGGGCGTCTGGAAAGCCTCAAGGGTTCTATTGAAACCCTGATGATCGAAGCGCTGACGCCCTTTATGGATGATGTGCTCAAGCCATTGCTTGAACAAGCGACCATGGTGGTGAACAAAATCACGGAATGGGCGAAAGCGCATCCCGGCCTGGTGAAAGCGATCGCCGGTCTGGTGAGTGTGTCGGCAGCGCTGTCTGTGGGATTGATCGGCCTTGGTATTGGCATCAGCTCAGTAGGCACTGGTTTGGTGGCGATCAGTAAACTGGCTGTGATGTTCAGCGGCTTGTTATCTGGACCGCTGCTGATTGCGATCGGCGCTGTGGTAGCCGCAATCGCTGCCTGGCGTATGGATCTCTTTGGTATCCGCACGGCGCTCGAACCGGTTATCACGACTTTTGAGCAGTTTATCGGTGCGCTCATGAAGGGTCTGCCGCCAATGCAGGCGTTACGGTATCTGCTCTACCGGCTGTTTGGGCCGGAAACCGGGGCGATGGCGGTGAATACCATGCTCAGCATTGTGGATGGTGTGCGATCGCTGGTGTCGGATATACGCAGTTACCTGTTGGGGTTGGTGAAGTCATTCCGATATGTTCAGGAAATTGGCGGTTCTGCCTGGGATGCCCTGCGGCTGGTGTTTGGCTTCTTCGTCGCAGATCTGGGCCGTGTGCTTGGGGTCTCAGAAGAAGTCACGAACCGGATCATCAACGTGTTCTACCATCTATCCTGGCGGATTCAGAATGCGCTCACGCCGATCGTGAGCCGGGTAATGACGGTGGTGCAGGTCATTCGAGACACGTTCAGCAGCCTGCTCGGGGGCCAATCGCCGGTCATGGCGCTGACCGCCGCACTGTTCCGGCTGTTTCCACCGGCCACCGCGATCAAGATCATCGCCGGGGTGAAGGGCGTGGTCGATGACATTATGGTCGCGTTCAACCGTCTGCGTTCGGCAGTCGGCGACCTGTTCGGTGAGTTGGGAACGTTTATCGGCAAGGCGCTGCAAGGTCTGAGCAAAATAGTTTCTAAGGCACTGGGCAAGATTGACCTGAAGGAAATCGTGAAAATCGGCAGTGTGTTACTTAGCTTGACCAGTCCGCTGGGCATCCTGAAGCTGCTGTTCGAAACGATCTTCCAGACCAGCATCTTTGATGCCTTTGTCAGCGGCCTTGAACGGGTCAGTGAATTCCTTTCACGGCTCAACAGCGGCCAATCACTGAGTCAGGCGCTTGGGATTGACGGCACGGCCATGGAAGGCGCGCTGTCTCGGGTAGGCGATGCGCTGAACGGGTTCATTGGGTTTATCACCGGCACCGTCATCCCTGGCTTACAGACACTTGGTGTTTGGTTTATCAGTGAGGGCCTGCCGGCAGCAATCGACTTCGTGACTGGCACGGTGCTACCTACCCTGCTGGAAGTGTTCACCAACATCATCACTTTTGTTCAGCATTCTGTGATTCCCGGTCTTCAATCACTGGCCGACTGGTTTATCACCGATGCACTGCCCGCTGTGGTGGACTTCGTGCAAGGGACCGTCATCCCAGCTGTTGAGGGGTTCTTTAAAATCCTGGGTGATGTCTGGGCTTTTGTGGGGCCGGTGCTGGAAAAGCTGGCCCAGTGGTTCATTCAGGACGCCTTGCCCGCCGTGGTGGGCTTTATCACTGGAACTGTTGTACCAGCCATTCAGACGCTGGTGGATCGCCTGGTGACCTTCTGGGAAGCGATCCGGCCCGGTGTCGAAGCGTTTGTGAACTGGGTCGTCACTGAAGGTCTGCCACTGGTGGTGAAGTTCTTTAACGAGACGATTACGCCGGTCATTCAAACGTTTATCGATATTCTGGTGGGCATCTGGGATGCGGTCAGCCCGGCGCTGACGGACCTGTTCAACTGGTTCATGACGAATGGACTGCCAGAAATCCAGCGCATTATTGAGAATGTGGTGCAGCCGGTGCTGGAAACCTTCATCGACATCATTGCCACCATCTGGAATGTGGTCCAGCCTGCCCTGGCCGATCTCTTCAAATGGTTTACAGAAACCGGCTTGCCCGTTATCCAGGGTGCCATTGATGATGTGAGCGAAGTATGGGAAACCCTTTCAAGCGCATTTTCGGGTATCTGGGACTCGGTCAAAACCGGCATTGAAGCGTTTAAGACCGGGATCAATGAAGCTTTCAATTGGATCAAGACGAATGTCATTAATCCGATCATCGCACGGATTAACGAGTTCATCACGCTCATCAACAATCTTGGCTCGGGGCTAGGCATCAACATCGGTTTAATCGGTACGGAAGGTATGAGCCTGCCAGAACTTGCCGCCGGGATTAGCTATGTCCCACGGGACATGATCGCGATGATCCACCAGGGCGAGGCGGTGCTGACGCCGGAACAAAACCGTGCGCGGATGGATGGGGAAGGGCAATCCGGCGGTACTGAATTTAAGTTTGAAGCGGGAAGCATTGTAATCCAGGCGAATTCACGCGCAGAAGGCGAAGAAGCGGCAGATGGATTTACCAAGCAAATGAAGAAGCGTGTTCAAGAGTCTGGATGGACAGGATTTTAAATGCCAATCACACAGTTTGGTGAAGGCACTGAAAAAGTGGACTTCACGCAAAGCTGGATCAATCCACAGGGTTATGACGACAATTTCAATGACCTGGTGCTGCAAACCCAACGTCTGCCGGGTATGGATGGCGCATTCGACGAATATGGCATTAGTCCGGCTCCAGGCGCGAGCGGTTTTGTGCGCCAGGTCTATGAGCTGAATCTACGCCACAGCGACTTTGATACCCGCCTGGACACGATCCGAAAGATGGGGGCCTGGGGTAAAAAGCGGTTGTTTTATGAGCGTAGTTACACTACGGCGGTGACCAAAACCTTTTTCACCTGGGCACGCATTAACAATATCGCCTTTTCTCGCAATCAGCGGCTTTCCGCCGATGGGATCTATCAGACGGTGACGATTACCTGGCAGTGCAGCGCGCCGTTCTGGTATGCCGCTGACACGGGCGATGCCCCGAATGTATGGGGTGGATTTACGTGGGGAACCGATACATTTGGCGGCGGCTTAACCACAGATGTCAACACCCCCGCCCGCCTGGCTTACGCAGTGCTGGGCACACGACCCTGCGATATGGTGTTCACTTTGCGCGGTGACACGGAAGCCGTCAATCCACTCATCCAATTTGAAGATGTCAACTATAGCCCTCTTTGGACGGTGAAGTACAACGGCACCCTGACGGATACCGATCAGCTGGTTGTGGACGGCATGGCCTTGAGTGTGAAGCTCAATGGTGAGGATGCTTACGCGGACTGTGAGTTCTCAAAGCAACCCATGTGGACCCGGATCCCGGTACTCGCGGCCCAGCAGGGCCGTATTTTTGTTGGGTTTGAAAGCGGCAGTGGTGTCAACATCACGACGCGACACTATGGAGTCTATACATGACCATTTCACTTACTGTTTCTACTGGTGGGATCGTGGATGGGCAGGTTGCTGATGCCAGCGATGTCTTGACCCCGATTAGCCAGCTCAAGACGCATCTGGAAAACGCGCTGAATGGTATCCAGGAATTCGAGAGTATTGATGTCAACGGCGGGTCGATCGATGGTGCGGTGATCGGCGGCGCAAGTCCAGCAACCGGGAATTTCACCGGCTTGGAAGCGACCAGTCTACGTGTGAACAATGGCGGGTCTGGCTCAACAATAAACCTCGATGGTAGCAGTGGAACCTTTCGTAACATCCTTTATCGCACTGGTACATCAAATCGCTGGGTGATGCAAACGAATAGTGCAGCCGAAAGTGGTGGTGATGTGGGAAGTGATTTCCTGATCGGTCGATACGACGACTCCGGCAACTACATCGAGACGGCTTTGACTATTTTCCGCTCAAACGGATTAGTTGACATCGCCAAAGTTGCACGGACTGGGGGCTTGAGGGTCGATGCAGACCCAGGTGGTTTGGCTTCAACGCTTACGCTCACCCATACCACCGATACGCCAACCGCAAGCTTATCCTGGGGTGGCGTTGGCACGCCGAATGGGTACATCAAAGCTTATATCGGCACACAAGCCATCGTGATTCCCTATTGGAATACATGATGATGAGCGAGAAGACGATGAATCAAACTGAGCAGGAACGACTTCAAGAGGGGTGGGAAAAGATCAAAGCAGTGCTGGATGAGCACCACCTGGATTTCCATGTAAAGCAGGATACCACGCCAATGGAATTGTCGGATGGCTCTATCTCAACCCAGCGCTGGGTAGTTGGTCTAAGGACACTGCCGATTCCAGAAGAGAACGTAGAGGAAGATAGCGATGCAGATCTGGGCTGATGTCTATTCCCCACAAGCGACCTTACTGGGACCAGGGCCAATCGTACATATCAGCGGTGCGCGGATTAATCGGGGCCTTGATGGGGCAGATAGTTTCAGCTTCGATGTGCCAGGCACTGATGCGCGCGGACTCGACCTGCTGCAAACCAAGCGCCGGATCCAACTCAAAACACTGGATGGTGGAAACGAAATCAACCTGGGCCGGTTCATTATTGAGAATATCGGCGCAAGAGATACATCCAGCGGCTGGACCCGCTCATGCAGTGGTCCCGGCCAACTGGGAGAGCTGAAGTTTAAGACCACGCGCCGAGGTCGGAAGTATGATGCGCAGACGGTGAGTGCGGTCATCGACAGCTTGCTCGGGCTCACCAGCGGTTGGACCCGCAGCGGCAGCAGCAGCAATCTGGTCAATGTGCGTTATGACGGCGCAACGCTGCTGAAGGCGGTGCAATCGCTGGTCACACAGCAGGGTATTCACTTCCGGCAGGGCGCGTCGGGCATCCTCGAAGTGGGCGCGTTTGGGGAATCCAACGGCCTACGGGCGATCAATACAGCGGTCGCGTCGGTGGGGTTGGGTGTCAATGATGACGTGATGCTGATCGAGAGCTTCTCACTGGATGAAGACAGCGAGGCGATTGTCAACTGGCTGGAACCGTTGGGTGCTGGCCGGGGGGATGCCGCGCTGACGCTGGAAAAATCGACCCGTACCACACCGTACACAATTCAATCCGAGACGGGGCCAGATGGCCGGACCGTCTACTTCATTGAGGATGCCAGCAGTCAGGCTGCCAATGGGCTGATTGAGAAGACTGGCACATTCAAAGACATCGCGCCGCTTTCCAACAGCGAAGCTGACCAGATCGCGGCGGCCAATGCGCTCTACGACATGGCGGCATCCTGGCTGCAACGCTACAGCCAGAAGTATGTGGCCTATACGATGAGCGTGAAGAAAGTGCCGAAGCTCATCAAGCCGGGTGAAAAGATCCATGTCAGCTATCACGGCTGGATCACGGATGAGGCTGGGGAACGGGTCGACTTCCGAACGATTGAGGATGACTTCTGGGTGATGGAAGTCTCGACCACCTTTAGCACCAGCGGCATCACCACCCATCTGAAGGTCGCGACCATTGACCGGTATGAGCAGGATGTGACCGGCATCATTCTGGGCGCGCTGGAAGAGATCCGCATTCAGAATGTGAGTGTCGAGCCGTACTTTTCAAAGTCTATCTATGTCTACCGGCGCGAGCTGGATGATACCCACGAAGCGGTGATCCCCATTGATCTGACCAACGCGACCCAAGCGCTGACGAGGTGTCGGTTACGACTGGTGACCCGTCCCTTTCGGGCGACGGCGAAGAGCGCGAAGAGCACGACCAGCGCATCGGGTGGCGGCAGTACCCAGACC
>JAIOHN010000588.1 GCA_019912985.1 Anaerolineae bacterium
GGTGTTTCTGCTCCTTAAGGGTAGATGCCAGGGAATTGCAGGCCGGCACATTCATCCAGGTTTTGCATCAAGTTCATACATTGCACTGCGGAACCAGCAGCGCCTTTTCCAAGGTTATCCAGTGCGGCAATGACGACCAAGTGCTGGTTATCTGCATCGAGTTCGAAACCGATGTCACAATAATTGGTTCCCGCCACAATCCGGGGTTCGGGAAAACGGTGCAAGCCGGATTTGCCACTGACGAGGCGGATAAACGGCTCGGTTTTATAAGCCCCACGATAGAGTTTCCAGATCTCTTTTTCGGCGTGAGGTTCATTCAGATAGCAGTGGGCGAGCAGGTGAATGCCGCGAACCATTTCGATGGCGGTGATCGAAAAGTGGATTGGAAACTGTGGGTTGAGCATCATCTCAACTTCGGCCATGTGGCGGTGACCGGTGGGGCTGTAGGTGCGGACTGCGCCGCTGCGCACCGGATGATGTGAACCCGCATTGGCCTGATTCCCGCCTTCCGATGAGCCAACTTTGAGTTCAATTGCTGCTCGCTCTAGCCAGCCAGCCTGGGCTAAAGGCCAGAGTGCCAGATTGACTGTGGTGGCGTTGCAGCCCACGCCGCTGGCGTAATTTGCGCCGCGTAGCGCTTCACGATTGAGTTCTGGCAGTCCATAAACGAAGCGCTCCAGCCACTCTGGAGCAGGATGTTCAGCACCATACCACTGCTGATAAGTCGCTGCGTCACGCAGACGAAAATCTGCCGACAGGTCAATCAGATAAGGAGCCAGCGCCGCATAACGCTCAATGTCGCCAGCGACTGTTCGGTGTGGCAGCGCCAGAAACAGCACATCGCAGGGCTGTAAGGCATCCGGGTGGATGAACTGAAGCTGTGTCACGCCGCGCAAGTTGGGATGCACGGTATAGACGTATTTACCAGCTTCACTTCGGCTGGTGATTTGCACCACTTCTGCATTGGGATGGAATAGCAGCAGGCGAAGAAGCTCACCGCCTGTATAGCCGCTGCCGCCGACGATACCGACCCGTATCACGCTGTCACTCCCACGATTCTCTGGATATGCGTAACGACTTCGCTCGCGATATCGACACCGGTTGGGGTGCTGCTGTTGCGGAATTCCATCGTATGGTTGATCTCGTTGACCAGAAGCTGACCGTTGGCGTCTTCCAGCACATCAATGGCGAGGATGCCGCCGCCAACTGCCTGGGCCGCACGGGTGCAAAGCGCGTCCAACTCCGGTGTGATGGGGCAGTTGGTCGCCTGACCACCGCGCGCTGTGTTGGTGATCCAGTGTGGTGAAGTGCGATAGATGGCACAGATGGTGCGGTCGCCGATCACAAAAGCGCGGATGTCACGGTCTGGTTTATTCACATAAGCTTGAGCGTAGTAGGTGTGATGGTTGTAATCACCCAGTGTCTGCCGGTGCTCGATAATGGCTTCAGCACTTTCCCGGTTGGTGACCCGGGCCAGCAGCCGACCCCAGGAGCCAGTTACGGGTTTCAGGACTGCTGGATAACCGAGGTGATCCAATGCTTCCAGCGCGCTTTCAGGATCAAAGGCGACTCTTACCTGAGGCTGCGGTACACCCGCCTGCGCAAGGGCGATGCTTGTGCGGAGTTTATCTGCGCAGATGGCGGCGGTCTCGTAGGTGTTGATGGTGGGGATGCCCCAACTATTGAGCAATGCCAGCGCATATAACCCGCGTGAAGTGCTGACACAGCGTTCCATCACGAGCGCGTATTCCGACCACGGCACCCCTGATGGCGCAAGCTGATTCGCATCGCCTGTCACATCAAAATTCAGGTTACGGTCGAGAATGATATCCGGCTGGATACCATGTGCCTCAAAGGCCCCTATCAGTAATTTTTCTTCGGCACGCACATGCGTGATGAGAATGGCAATCCGCATTATTATTCGCCCCAGTCCTCTTCAACTTCGGGTGCCAGGTCAACCTCAAGCGGATCAAGGCTGATAATTTCCAGTTCGACACCGCAATCCGGGCAGGCAATCAGTTCGTTTTCCATCGCATTGGATGGGATTTGGATGTCGGCATCGCATTCAGGGCAGGTGGTGTTCATGTGCTGGTTCTCCTCAAAAGTTCAAACAGGTCAGGTAAATAAAAACGCCGTCCAGGTCAAATCTGGACGGCGGCGGTTGACAAGGCGGCACGCAACTATCCAGACAAGGTAGTGCTCTTCTTGATCTGCTTCATCTGCTTATGGGTTTCAATATCGAACAAATACATTGTTTCTTCCTAACAGAGATAAAAAAACCTGCCTTTCGGGCAGGTTCGTTTGCTCTTTCTAATGACGTGTGAGAAGCAAAAAAGCCCGAAAGGTTATTTCGGTTTGGTCTTCTTCGCCTTCTTGCTAAGGATTATGGTGATGATAATGCTGGTCATCATACGATCCGTTTGCTCACAGTATCTTTTACACTATAGCTAACTCTGAGATGAGAGGCTATGTGTAAACAAAACGAACATCTTTGTGCATTATGCTAAAAACCATAGCGGTTGAGGATTGATTCTACTGAATTGACATATCCACCGCCAAACTCACAGACATGGACGAGGAGCGGATAAAGATTATACAAATCACGCCGAACCTCAAAAAATCCTGGCGAAATGGGACGCAGCTCATGATAACGCTCAAAAAACGGCTGGCTGAAGGTATTAAACAGGGTGATATAGGCCAGTTCAACTTCAGCATGGCCATAATAAATCGCTGGATCGAGAAAGCCAGTGACCTGCGATTCAGTCGCCAGAACATTGGTTGCCCAGATGTCCCCATGAATGAGAGATGGCTGCTCGGGTTCCTCCAGCCAGCGCTCCAGTGCCGCCGCAAGTTTTTCCAGTCTCCGCAATAGTGATGCAGGCATGTGCTGAATCCGCACGGCATGACGGCCTAGATGGAGTAGGCGCTGTTCTCGGAAAAAGTCAATCCAGGAACTGGTCCACGGGTTCGGTTGGGCGAGTGTCGCAATGATGGTGTCTCTTTCCATCCCAAATGCAGACGCGCTTATATCATGCAGGGCCGCTAAGAGTTCAGCCGCGTGCCGTTGGGCCGCAGGCGAGAAATGGCTGTTTCCAGAAAGATGCGTCATCAGCAGCATTTGGGCATCACTGTGCAGCACTTCTGGTACCGGCAGGGCCGTGTGCTCAGCCAGGTAACGGAGCATATAGGCTTCTGTCTCAAGATTCTGCGTTGAATCCGCTGCGACTTTTGCCACAACAGTGGATTGATTTGCCAGTTTGATGTGGTAGACATCACCAATCATCCCACCATGCAGGGATGATATATTGACAATCTCAGTATTGAGAATGCCCTCAATTGCTGCCCTTTGATGCTCACCAACTGCCATCGTATCCGCTTACGTCTGCTGTCCACGGAGCCGCACCCGGTTGGCAACGCGACCAACAAGCTGCTTCACGCTAGTTTGTTCGGGCTCCGTAAGGGCACCAATGAACCAGATAATCATCACATAAACTACACCCGCGATCACAATAGTCAGGGGCAAAAAGAGGTCACGCAGCTCAATAATGACCAGACCCATAATAAGCGCAGCCAGCAGTGCACGTAGCAAACGGTGTAGTTTCAGGCCCTGGCCCAACTCGCCACGCAGCAAAAGATAGAACTGTAGGCAGGAGAACATATCCGTGAGGACTGTAGCAAAACACGCACCAACCAAACTAAGCTGCGGAACCAGGATAGCATTCAGTATGATATTCAAAATGCCGGTAGTGCCGAAGATAAAGGCCGCGTTACGCTCACGCTTGACTGCCGTTGAGATGTTGCCGGAAAAGCTGGTGTACATGACGAAGGGCAGGTCCCAGATAATGATAGCAAAGGCAAGCGCCGCGGGCAGAAATTCGGGTTTGTAGATTAGCGTAATGATCTTATCTGCGAGCAGCATTCCTCCGATCGCCATCGGGATACCCATCATAATAATGAAACGGACTGATGTGTAATACCAGGGATTGATGGCAAGTGGGTTGGTGGCGTGTTCCCGTGAGAGTGATGGCAGGATGGCATCGTTAAAAGCACGTGGCAAAAACAGCAGGGTCAATGTCAGGCTGTAGGCGGTGCTATACCAACCAACCACTTCATCAGGCCAATAGGTCCGTAAAAAAATCACATCGACCTGATAGGAGAAAGACAGCGATAGCTGCACTATTGCAAAGGGAAGTCCCGCGATAATCACATGCCGCCACATTGCCGTATTGATATGGAACTTTGGCGGACCGAGTTTGTTACGCCGCACAGCCCGGTAATGAAGAAAGATCATGAGCGGAATCACAACGAGCTGGGCGACAATCAACCATATGAAATCCAACCCCCCAAGGACGAACAGGGCGCTGAGAATCATGATAATGATCTGCGAGGCCATGGACAGCACCGAGATAATATCGATTCGCTCATTGCCCATCAGGATGCTGATAAGTGGTTGGAGGAACGCCTGGAGATAGTAGGTCGAGGTGTAAATGACAATAGCGAGCACAATCTCGGAGGGATAGCCCGCGATCGTGATCGCCCCAATAGTCGTGATGGCGGAAGCTAACACGGCGAAGATGAATCGCAAAACGACGGTATCCCAGAACAACGCACTGGTTTTACTACGGTCCCGCGCGATTTCGCGGCTGAGGTATTGGCTGACGCCAAGATCACCCAGGACAGAAAACAGACCTGCCCACGCCAAAACGATGCTATATTGACCGAATTGCTCTGCGCCCAGTGTATTGATAACCAGAATGTTGCTGATTAGAAAACTGGCTATCTTTAGCGCGATTTGTGAACCTATGCCAAACAGGGTGTTGCGTGCGATTATTCTCCCGGTTTTGGGAGCTGGATTGCTCGTGGTAAGTGTATCCGACATTCATAGTCTCCTGGTACAGTACAAGCATAGTGCAAAATGCTGGATTGAGAACCGCGACTTTTGCGAAGAATAGGTTGTCATGAACGGACTTATCTATACTTGCACTAAGTGTTATCTTGACATTGTCGCAAGCCGACATTTATAATTCCTAAACTCGATCGTGCTTTGGTCGAGTTATTTTATGTCCGAAACACATTTAAGGAGCAGGACCAGTGGGACCACTGCCAAAGCGAAAAGTTTCGCGCAGTCGTCGCAATCGTCGCCGGGCGCATGACAGCCTGACGTTAAACCATCTGGTAGTTTGTGAAAGCTGTGGTGAGTATCACATTTCACACCGTGTTTGCCCGAAGTGCGGTACTTATCGTGGCGAGACGGTTGTGGAAGTAGATAATGACTAAGCAGATATGCAACTTGGTATGAAAGCCGTACTTTGAATAAGGTATGGCTTTTTGTTTTTTTATAATTTTGCGTTATCCTTCTACTTCATACATTAAATTCCAGCTTACAATTTAAGGACAGGGATTTTGGTCGATTGGTCCAATACGGCTTTTGTGTTCCCAGGGCAGGCTTCGCAAGAAGTAGGAATGGGAAAAGACATCGCCAATGAGTTTGCTGCTGCCCGCGAAATTTTTGATCGGGCAGATGCCATTCTGGATTTTTCTTTGTCACACCTGTGCTTTGAGGGGCCAGAAGAAGCGCTGAACGATACGTTCAATACGCAGCCAGCCCTGTTTACCTGTGGTGTTGCAACGCTGAAAGCGTTGGAAAGTGTTT
>JAIOHN010000589.1 GCA_019912985.1 Anaerolineae bacterium
GTGTCACCTACAAGATCAAACCCACGCGCGTGCTAACGCACTAGCCACACACAACACTGCCGCACTTTTACAGCGCGGCAGGTTCTTTTTATCTCAATTGCATCATCTGTCTCGATTACTGAATGTGGAGCTGCTCTGCCACCATCTTCTGAAATTCCGGACAGCAGGTGTCAATATCGTAATCGCCTTCGAAGACTTCCTCGTCCTCTACGTAGAGAATGTTGAGGACCGTGAAAGTGGCAGCCTGGTGGTGCTCTGGACAGCGGAGGGGGGCGATCTTCTCCTGTGCCAGCGCTTGATAATCGGCCTGTACACCAGCGGCAACAGCCTCGATGACTTCTGGTTCGAGGGTATTGGCGTAAGGATGGGCGTGAACCTCTTGACCTTGCATCACGAAAATGGGTTCAATCTGCATGATCCGCTGCTCCTCTATAGACTTTCGCTCATTGTATGACTGTTTCGCCCAGGCAGCAATCAGCGTGAATTTTAAATCTGGACATGCGCAATTGAACGATTACCCGCCTTTGCAAGTAACTTAGCTAATTAGCATAGGATTTACGGATATTTTTTCAGCCAGTTTCAATCCGTACCAGTTTCAACAATTTTGCTATAGTCTGTTGAACTGTGTATGATATGCGCAAATTACCTTTTCTTAAGGAGGACCCATGTTTCGGAACCGTTTCTTAGCCTTGATCGTCATTCTGGTGCTGCTGGTTGGCACTCTGGGGGTCAGCGCGCAGGATGATTCGGTAGTACTGCGTGTGGACCTGACGCAGGAAATGGACACTCTGAACCCGTTATATACGAATATGTGGTTTTCAACGACCGTGATGGATCTGTACCTGGCGTCACCGTGGTTCATTGATGATGAACTGAATGCGGTGCCGGTTCTGGTGACAGAAATCCCCACGGCAGAAAATGGTGGCATCAGCGAAGACGGCACCGTCATTACGCTCAATCTGCGCGATGACATTGTGTGGTCGGATGGTGAGCCAATTACTTCAGCAGACTTTGTCTTTACTTATGACATGATTATAGATGAGGCCAACACCCCGGCGTCACGCTTCCCCTACGCAGAACGTGTCGCCAGTGTCGAGGCACCGGATGCTCAAACGGTTGTCGTCACTTTTAACGAACCCTATGCACCCTGGCTCAGTGTCCTGTTCACCAATGGGTCTGCGCCGCTGCCCAAGCATGTGCTGGAACCGGTGTTTGAGAGCGAAGGTACGATTGACTTTGCTGCCTGGAACCGCGCGCCAGAAGTCGGCAGCGGGCCGTTCACCTTTGTGGAATGGCAGGAAGGCAGCCTGATGCGCTTCGTCAAGAACGAGAACTGGTATGGCGACGAACCAGCGATCAGCGAGGTATTTATCCGCTTCGTGCCGGATGATGCGACAGTCGTGGCCGCGCTGGTTTCCGAAGATACCGATGTCGGGACGTTTATCGCCTATGGTGACGTGCCATCACTCGAGGAATCCGGCAAAATCAATGTCGAGCTGGTTCAATCCAGCTACAACGAAGGCTGGTTCTTCAATGTCGATCCTGAAACCGCGCACCCGGCCATGCTGGACGTCAATGTCCGCAAGGCACTGGTGATGGGTTTCAATCGTGATCAGATCAACGAAGACCTGAACCTGGGAATCACCTACACGCCGGCCAGCTATTGGGAAAATACCCCCTATGCCCGCCCGGATGCTGCACCGCTGCCCTACGATCCTGAAGCCGCCGCACAACTGCTGGATGAGGCTGGTTGGGTCGATAGCGATGGGGATGGTGTGCGCGATAAGGATGGTGTGGCGCTGGAACTGCGTTACCTGACCAATCAGCGCCAGATTCGCCAGGATGTACAGGTCGTCGCGCAGCAGCAGTTGGGTGATATTGGTGTATCGCTGCTGTTGGAGAATTACCCATCAGAGGTGTTCTTCGGCTCCTACATTGATGATGCGCCGACCGCCCATGGTCGCTATGACATCCAGGAATTTTCATCGCCGACCAACTTCCCCGATCCGTCGGTGACCCGCTGGCTGTGCTCGGAAATCCCAACCGATGAGTCACCGGATGGCGTCAACGATCAGCGCTACTGCAACGAGGAATTTGATAGCCTGATGGCCCAGGCCGACAGCGAAACCGATACCAACGCGCGTATCGAGCTGTTCCACCAGATGGATCAGATCATCACCGATGACGCCATCTGGGCCGGGATTTGGTATGACCCTGACCTGTGGGCGATCAATAACCGCTTCGAGAATACCCGTATCAGCGGTGCCGATCCCTTCTGGAACATCTCAGACTGGACAGTCGCCAGTTAAAACCTGAATCACTCTCGGGGCGGTCGCAAGATCGCCCCACTTTCAACCGCCAGGAATTGATCGAGACGTAACACTCTCATGGCTAGATATATCTTTCGTCGTTTGCTTCAGGCGATCCCCCTCCTGTTTATTACCAGTGTCGTGATTTTTGTGCTGCTTCAATCCGCTGGCGACCCGCTGGCGACTCTCGGCGGGCGTGTGCCGCCGCGTGCCGAAGACCGCGAACGGCTGCGACGAGTGATGGGGCTGGATCAGCCGATTGCCACGCAATATCTCTACTGGCTGATTGGCAACGATTGGGTGATGATCGACCGTGATGGCGATGGCGAAGCGGAGACTCCTGGCACGCGCCGTGGGGTGCTGCGTGGTGATTTTGGGTTGTCCAGCGTCACACGCCAGCCCGCTATCCAGATCGTTCTCAACCGCCTGCCCAACACGCTGATTTTAATGGTGTCATCCGAGTTTTTGATTATTATCACCGCCTTGATCGTGGGCGTGATCTCAGCCGTGCGGCAGTATTCGCTCTTGGATAACGTGCTGACGACGATCTCGTTTATCGCCTTTTCCATGCCCATTTTCCTGGTCGCGTTTGGGCTGATGTACATTTTTGCCGTCAAAACGCGCGAGTGGGGCCTGCCATATTTTCCGACATCGGGCATGTTTGACCCGCGCGAAGGCCAGACATTCGTGCAGGTTTTGTGGCATCTGGCACTGCCGGTGTTTACCATTGCGATTGTCAGCATTGCTGCCTACAGCCGCTTTGTCCGCTCCAACATGCTGGAAGTCATTAACTCCGATTACATCCGCACGGCGCGCGCCAAAGGCTTGCACGAGCGCCGCATCCTCTACCGTCATGCCTTCAAGAACGCAGCGCTGCCGCTGGTCACATTGATCGGGCTGGATATTCCTTTCTTCCTGGCAGGGGCCATCGTCACGGAGACGATCTTTGCCTGGCCGGGCATGGGCCGTCTGTTCATTGACCACTTGCAGCGGCTGGATTATTCGGTGCTGATGGCGATCCTGATGCTGATTACCGTGGCGGTGATTGTGTTTCAACTCCTGACAGATCTGGTTTATACGTGGCTCGACCCACGTATCCGCTACACGTAGGAGGCATCATGTCCACCGCCGAGATGAGTTCGCGCCCGGTCAGCCTGGGTGATGCAAAAGCGGAGCAGAAGGTCGCCTCGCCCATGCGGATGGCGCTGCGGCGCTTTCGCAGGCATCGCGGGGCGATGATCGGGCTGGTGATCCTGATCGGAGTTTTCGTCTATATCGTAGGCGGGTCAATCGTTTTTTCAGAGGCTGATGCTAACTTTAACGACACCAGCATTCGCCTCAGTCCACCGTCGATTGAACATCCCTTTGGCACAGACCGTGTGGGGCGTGACATCCTGGCGCGTACCATCTATGGCGGCCAGATTTCACTGCTGATTGGTCTGCTGGCAGTGCTGATCGAGGTTTCGTTGGGAACGGCGGTCGGTTCGTTAGCGGGTTATTACGGCGGCTGGGTTGACTCGATTCTCATGCGCTTTACCGAAGCCATGCTCAGTATCCCGTCACTGCTGCTGCTGCTGGTCATGGCGAAGTTTTTCGGCGGGCGCATCTCCAATATCGAGCTGTTTGGCCGCACCTTCAGTGGCAGTGTGGTGGTGATTATCCTGATTATCGGCCTCACCAGCTGGATGGTGTTGGCGCGCATTGTCCGCTCGACGGTGCTCTCGATCAAAGAAGAGGAATATATCACGGCGGCTCGCGCCCTGGGGATGCCTGACCGCCGCATTATTCTGTCGCACATTCTGCCCAATGCTCTCGCCTCGGTGATTGTTGCGGCTACTCTAGGCATTGCCAGCGCCATTCTCTCCGAGGCGTATATCAGCTTCCTGGGGCTGGGCGTGCAGGCTCCCACCGCCAGTTGGGGCAACATGCTTACCGAAGCGCAGGAGTTCCAGATTATCGCCAACGCCCCCTGGTACTGGTTTTTCCCCGGCTTGCTGATCCTGCTGACGGTGATGAGCATCAACTACGTCGGCGATGGCCTGCGCGATGCGCTCGATCCCCGCTCGGATAAAAAGGTCTAGCGTGTGATTCGGTAGATCTGGAAAAATCCTCTGTTAAAAGATGCTGCATCGGGATACAGGGCTAAAACTCGTGCCAATTCTGCACGTTCTCGCTCTGTGGAGAGAATAGCCTCATGATAGACGACGCAAATATCGCCTTCAAGATCACTGATGTCGCCCTGTGCCAGTCCTAATCCACGTACGGCCTCTGGTGAAAGGCCATCGGCGTAGTTATAGGCATCTTCCCACAAAAGCTGATTGCTGATGGGCAGGTAGTAATCGGCAGCAATTCGAGTGGTCGTATTGATGAAGTAAGCTGAGTCTGCGCCTTCACAAGCGCTAAGATTGGCTGCGAAAGGCGGGCGTGACTGCCCATAAAAGACCCACAACCCCACAGCCAGGAGGGCAACCATCAGCCGTCGGGCAAAAGATGAATGCACCAGCACCCATGCCCATGCGATCACCCACGCGGTGACACAGGGCAGCAAGGTTCGCGGAAGGTAAAGCGGTTTCCACAGTGCCGCAATCAGGGCAAGTATGAGGGGAATCCCAGCAGCAAGTCCAAGCCAGACCAGTCCCTGATGGGTGCGTATCCAGCCAACACTATGCCTCAGCGCCAGCAGTGTGAGGAGGATGATCGGGATATAGAGTAGCAGGATGCTGACAGCAGGCAGTTCCTGGCCGACCGTCATAGCGAATAGTGGACGCAGCACACCGGGCAGCAGCAGCGGCTGAATCCAGTAATCCTGCGAGACATCGCGCGTTTGGATGAGCAAGAAAGGCAGCCACGGGAGTGTAAGTAGTCCGGCAGCACATACACTGATCAGCCAGCGGAGTCGTCGTTGGTACACCAGTGCAAACACGCCCAGCATGCCCAGATAAAGAAAACCCAGGTTATGGGTCCAGCCAATCAACGCGCCACACAACAGGAACCACGCTGGCCGATCTTCGAGAATCGCCAGCGTCATTCCCAGCACAAGGCATACCAGCAGACTGTAAGCACGTGCTTCGTCACCAAAGTAAATCTGAGCGGGTAACAGCGCCAGCAGCAGGCCGCTCAACTGTGCAGTCCTCTGCCCCAAATTCAGCCGCAGTGCCAGCCGGTAGATGAGCAGGACCGCTAACAGGCTGAAGAGAAGTGCAGGGAGTCTCAGTGCCGCCTCAGAGCGCCCAATCACGAACTTGAGCAGCCATTCTATGGTCGTCCATAATGGCGGGTGAACATCGCCCTGAATCATGGCTTCACCCAAGCGTGCAGCAGGCAGCCGTGCGAGATAGGCGGTAAATGCCTCGTCGTACCACAGAGGTGCTGTCAGGCGTGGCAGCCGTGCGATGACCGCCAGCGCCAGCAGCCACGCCCAGTCGGGCAGTGGCATTACCGGTAGCTGCCAACGGTCGAGCAGCAGCCAGCCCGCGATCAGGATCAACGCCAGAAGCGGATGGATAAGTGCCGCGCCCAACAGTAGCCCCGCCATCATCACCATTTGAGCAATGGTGTTGAGATGAGGATAGCGGGGACTTAACAGCCATAGAATGCCTGTAGGCAGCGCGACCAGAAGGATCAGCAGACCCAAGAGGATGGCATTTGTCGGCAGCAGCGTGATTAGTGTTTGAACATCCAACACAATCCCTTCTCTACATACGCGATCATTATAGTTCTGGAACTGTTGAAAAGCCCCCAACGGAAAATCAAGGCATAGACTGAATTCGCCAATCAAACCGAAAACGGCGACAAGCCAGGCGACATTGCGGCCACATTGCCTGGATCAGATCGGTGATATTGAGGTTGTGCTTTCAATAATCACTTGATGTTCTGCCCTGTCGCTGTGAGAAGGCCCTGAATATTGACCTTGACCAATCCTCGCCATCGAAACCGCTGCATGTTGCGACCCAGGCGGCTGAGTTCGGCCACGATCAGCAGATCGCCATCTGAGAGCTTCTCGATCACTTCTGAGATGCGGCGCTCTCGCTGGTTCTTGCGCGAGGAGATTTCTATTTCGATAAACTCATCAATTTTGAGTTTTTGCTGATGGGCATATTCCAAGAGCAGGTGGCGTTGCTTCTCTAAGTCCTGCTTTTCGGTACTGACCCGAATGTAGCCTATAATAGTCATAATGCTCGCTTTGCAAAATATGGGACATTAAATCGCACCTTTCTTTTGCAATGCATATTCAAATCTTTTGACAATAGACTTTTTCCAAGAAAGGGTGTTGATATGGCGATACATAATACTGATGAAGCAGCCGTCCGTGCAGTGGCTTTGGACTATATTGAAGGCTGGTTTGAAGGAGATGCGGAACGTATGGCACGTTGCCTGCATCCCAAATTAGCAAAGCGATCAATTCGCTATGATGCGGAGGCAGGTGAGACTCGCTTCTATCATATAACACGAGACGATATGATCGCTTTCACAAAAGAGGGTGGCGGCAAAGATATTCCACGAGACAAGCTTTACTATAATGTTGATATTCTAGATTCAGGTAAAGATATGGCTGTTGTCAGGGTCGAGTCTTTTGGCTACCTTGACCATCTACACGTTGCAAAAATTGAGGGACGATGGCATATCGTGAATGTCCTGTATACAAAAACCCCCACTACGTAAATGAACTCAATCGGTCAAAGACAGAAACGTGTTTCGCATGAATGCACGCGGTCAGATCTACGTGTTGTACAAGCACATTTTTAAGGGCTGAGTGAGTGATTTTCGCTACGGTCGCAACGTCAATCTCCGCTGGCCTTACCTGCACATAATCGCCATTCTTAATATTTCTCACGTGGGTTTTTCCTACTGGCCTCCAATTGATCACCTAATTTTCGCGAGTGTAAATGACGAGTTGCCCGGTTGACGATAAAACTATCCGTTGTCGACAATCCGAATTGATGCCACTGTAATATTTCTTAATGAATATTTCAACACGCTGCCTCATTGTGCGACGCAGCTCGAAGATGCTCGTTATCTGGTAAATCAAAAACGGCTGTGTGGGCTGTCTCATCTGCCTGGATATGTTACCGTTGCAGCGCTGACTTCAATCCCCACTGAAAGCCCGGCGCGGCAACTTCACAATGATTCTGATCTAAGAAAACATGCTTCACCAGTGAGAAATCCTCATAGTGGCGACCTTGCAGGATGGCTGCCATGCGCAGTGTATCCGTAAGGGTGGTGTCATCCATAGCTTCTTCAAGCTCAGCGGCAAAGAGATACACTTTCGCCGGGAGTGTTTTGTGCGCTTTGGCAAAGGCTTCTTCCTGCTGAAAGGTGAAGCGATCACCATAAGAGAGGGTTGGGCTGCCGATGACCAGTGTATCGAACAGCTCAGGCGATTCAAACATAGCAAAAAGTGCGAATAACCCGCCATACGAATGACCAAGCAGAATCCGTTTGGACGGGTCAGCACGATAATTTTTTTCGATGAACGGGATGACTTCATTCTGAATGAATTTGAGAAAATTTCCGGCGTCACCATTCGGTACGGGTCGCTGGTGGGATTGTGTCATGGATTTTTCGACGGCTTCATCCCTGATGGGAGTCAGGTCGAAATCTCGCCGCGTGAATGATTCGCGGAATGCTGCAATCGGGTCCTGATCCTGAGGGTAGCCGATGCCAACTACAATCGCGTCAGTGGTGCGTCCACACCATGCCGTCGGGCGGATCATATCGGTGATCATGCCAGCATACCAGTTGCCATCGAGCACATAGACGACCGGCCACTGAGCAGGCGTGTTGTTAAAGGGCCAGCTCTCATCGGGCGACTTCGCGTAACCAAGCGGCAGACTGACGGTAATACGATAGGTCCTGCCGGTATGCTCGGAATCCATCGTATGCGTTTCGCTGGCAAGAATGGTTGTGGGTTCTGTCATCATGTGCTCTCTTTACGGCTTAATGGATTGTAGAACAAATTATCTATTATTTTTCGGAAATTTCAATATGGTAGCGAGGAAATCAACATTGGCGAATCAAAAAGCGGCTGTGTATGCAGCCGCTTTTGTACGTTCGCTTGATGAATGATGGGGGTTAACCAGCCGGTTGCTCGGCAGTATCCCCCTGCCATAACTGCTGGAATTCCTCGCTGTGTTCGAGCAAATCTTCCAGCTTGCCCTGGGCGACGATTTGCCCGTCTTTCAGCACCAGGATGAGGTTGGCGCGACGTAGGGCCGCCCGACGATGCGAGATCGCAAGACAGGTCGTACCCGGTTTGGAGAACACGCGCCGCCACATCGTCTGCTCGGTCTCAACATCCAGCGCGCTGGAAAGGTCGTCAAAGATCAGCAGTTCCGGCTCACGCACGAACATCCTCGCGGCGGCACTCCGCTGAATTTGCCCGCCCGAAAGGCGTACACCGCGTGGTCCGACCATCGTATCCAGCCCGTGATCGAGCTCTGTCAGGTCACGGTCCATCACCGCCAGATTGATGGAGCTATCCACATCACACCGCTCCGCTGGCATACCCATGAGAATGTTATCGCGCAGAGCGTCGCTAAAGAGACGCGGCACCTGCGGCGTATAGGCAGTGCGTGGCGTCACGAAGAACTCAGACGGATCAGCCACTTCTTTGCCATTCCATAGGATTTTGCCGCTATCTGCGGGCAGCAGGCCCTGAAGGGTGCGCAGCAGCGTCGTCTTTCCAGAGCCGATGCGCCCGGTTATCACCACAAAATCACCCCGCCGGATGCGGAAGTTGACATCTTTGATGCCGCGCCCGGAGTCCGGATGGATGAATGTCAGATTTTCGACCGTCAATTCTTCTAGCGGCTCGATCCCGTCTTTGCCGCGGAAGGGGACTTCCGGCAGATCGCCGCGCAGATACAGGTTATTCGCCACGACCATCGCTTCGCGCGGGGCGGTCCCCAAGAGATAATCCACGCGGTCAATTGCCACGCCCACCTGACGGTAGCGCGAGAACACCATGCCGGTGATGCGCATCAACTGCGTCACACGGTCCAGATAGAAGATGAACAGGGCGAAGTCACCGACTGTAAACGTCCCGGCACGCATGGATTGCGCGGCCAGAATCAGGATGATACCGGTGCCGATATTGACCGCATTGTAGAAAACGGACATCAGCACTTCTTCGAACACGCGGTCCTTGACAGCAGCCTTGCGCCGCACCTCATTCAACCGGTCGAACTGCTCGATCACTGTCTTTTCTGAGGTGGCGACTTTCACAGTCTGCACCGCGCCGAAAAGCTCAGCGACAAAGCCGATCACACGGGCGGCGGCGCGGCGGCGTTCTTCACGATAGCGCTGCACCCGGGACATGGTTTTGTTCGCCAGGAAAGCGACTGCGATCAGTGGCGTAAAGGCAACCACCGTCACCAACGGGTCGATGCTCAGCATGATCGCCACGGCGACGATCACGCCGAGGCCGGTGCCGATCATGAATTCCAGCCCCTGGAAGAAGATGCCAAATTCATCCATGTCACCCGCAAAACGGCTGATGGCTTCACCCGGAGAGGTGGGCATGGGGCGTGCGCCCGGCTGTGACAGAATGTGCGCGAACACATTGCGCCGCACCAGCGCTGAGCATAGGAAATGGAAGGTCACACGGGCGTAAACCAGGCCAAAGCGGGTGACCACTTCCGCTGCCCCAGCCATGACCAGGAAGGCGACCAGCGTCCACAAACCAAAGTTGGCTTGTGCGCTGTCTGAGATGAGATTGAAAAACTCGCGTGTGACCAGCGGTGCCAACTGCATCGCAAGCTGAACCACCGCCATCGAGGCGACAGAGGCAAAGAAAATCCAGGGCTCGGCACGGATCAACCGCCATAAAAGCTGCCAGTTTTTCATGCCAGCGCCTCCTCAAGGCCAGTTTGCAGCAGGTGGTAAAAGTGTGAGTTTTCATCGCTAGCCAGGCTTTCACGCTGGTTATGTTCGCGGATGTGACCATGCTCGATAATCATGATCTCATCCGCCCGCTGGACGGTTGCCAGACGGTGCGCCACGATAATCGCGGTGCGATTATGCAGCAGCTTATCAATCGCCTGCTCAATATGATGCTCAGTCACCGGGTCCAGCCGTGACGAGGCTTCGTCCAGGATAATCAGCCCCGGGTTCTTCAGGAAGACGCGAGTAAATGCCAACAGCTGCGCCTCACCTGCCGACAGACCGCTGCCGCCAGAGCGCATTTCGCTGTCCAGTCCATTGGGCATCCGTTCGAGCCATTCATCCAGGCCGAGGTCGTGGATCGCTTCCAGAATGCGGTCGTCAGGAATGCTGCGGTCGAAGAAGGTCAGGTTATCGCGCACTGTCGCACGGAACAACTGCACATCCTGCGTGACAATCCCCACGTGTTTGCGCAGGTCTTCTAAAGTGGCGACTTTAATATCAGTGCCGCCCAATCGAATGGTGCCTTTGGTGGTATCGTACAGGCGGAACAGCAAACGCGTAATCGTCGTTTTGCCGCTGCCAGTACGCCCCAACAGGCCCATCACCTTGCCCGGTTCCAGATAAAAATTGAAATCCGTCAGAATGGGTTCGTTGTCCTGATAGGCGAAGGTGACATGGTCGAAATCGACAGATAGTGGCCCATCAGGGAATGTCTCCTGACCGTCGCCATCCTTAATCTTGGTCTGGATGCTGAACAGCTCACTTACACGCACGATGCCTGCACCAGCACGCTGCAATTCCTGAATTTGCATGGTGATTTCACGCATCGGCTTAAATAGCATGTTGGTGTAAGTGATGAACAGCAGCACCGTACCGATTGTCGCCAGCCCGGCGGTATACAGCCAGTAGCCGAGCAGCAGCGCGATAATCGTGCCAATAGTGACACAGGTGACGATCACGGTGAAAATCACCATGTTCATATAACCCGCGCGACGCTCGGAATACAGCCGCTCGCGGTTGAGAGAATAGAATTTCCGCATCACGTAATCGACTGCGCCGCTGGAACGGGTGTCTTCTGTGCCGGCAAGCTGTTCTTCAAGGAAACCGTAAAATTGAGCGCTGGCCTCACGTGATCTGCCCCAGGCCGGGACCGCCAGATTACGTACAAGGTTCAATGCCCACAATGTGAATAGGGAAAACACTGCCATTGTCAAACCAACAGCCGGATGTTCCTTGAACAGCAGCACAATCACCCCGACCAGCAGGATAATATTGCCTGCCACGAGAATGACAAACTGGGAGAAAAAATTAGCAATCTGAGTGACATCGGTATCCACACGTTCGATCATCTCTCCCGGTGTTCGAATGTGATGGAAGCTCATGTCCAATCGCATACAGTGCATCGCCAGGTCAGAGCGCAGCATGTTGGTCGCTGTCCAGCCAACATTACCACCCACATAAACCGCGCCGATAGCGACTGCCTGTTGGACCAGCGCCACACCGATGAACAATAATGCTGCCATCAGCAGCTCGGTATCGATGTTGTCGTAATGATAGGGATACACCGCCAGTGAGCCATCGAGCAGGCTGGATGGCGATCCGGTGGCTGTATCAATGAAGTAACGGAGGATCTGTGGGTTTACAAGCTGCAATCCGATGCTGCCAAGAAGCAGTACGGTCAACATTAGCACGCTGGGTCGTTGTGGACGCAGGTACTTGAAGAGGAGCTCTTTGTATTGGGCAAATGAGACCTTGGTCTGGCTTTTCGCACTTGTCATGGAGTAATCAATCCTGAAGTATTTTTATGCGTTTCCAGCCGGTGGGGAGTATAGCGGATTTCACACGAAATCCACTTCGAACAACACATGATAGTCTTCTGCACCTCCTGTCATATTGGGTAATTTGCGTGGGTCTCCTGAAAGTTGCGGAAGTCCTATTAAACTATAAGTTTCAAACGTCTGTCAAACCCAATGGTCTGTTTTGGTTATCTTCTCATCGCTTTTTAAATATAAACTTTTTTCTTAGAAAGAATATGTCACCGCAATGTCGGCACCCATAAAGACTGAAAATGAACTTAATATGGTGAGGTGTATTGGCTGGCAGAACAGTCTGTAACCAATTTCCTGGAATTCCGACGGCAGGTTGAATATTGGTTAGTATCATCCCAGACTGAAAAGTATCATGCCGCCGCATAATAAAGGAATTGTTTGTGTAAACCTGCAAAGATTTTCTGTGGTACTCGTGTTATGATCGTGGAAGAACCTTTTCAAATACTGGGAGCGAGTTATGGCCGTGAATCCCGTACCTGTTGTCAAAAATCCGGTGCGCCCCAAAGAGCGATTCCTTGTTTTTGGAGCCCCGGCGATTGAAGAAGATGAAGTCAACGAAGTCGTAGACAGTCTGCACACGGGCTGGCTCGGCACCGGGCCGAAGACCCATCAGTTCGAGGAGGATTTTCGCCAGCATAAAGGCGCGAATGTCGCTATCGCCGTGAATTCCTGCACGGCGGCACTGCATCTCAGCCTGATCGCCTCTGAGATTGGCGAAGGCGATGAGGTCATCACCAGCCCGCTGACATTTTGCGCCACGGTGAACACCGTGATTCATGCGGGGGCGACACCCGTACTGGCCGATGTCGATCCGGCCACAATGAACATCGACCCAACCAAAATCGAAGCGCTGATTACGCCGCGCACCCGCGCCATTATGCCGATTCACCTGGCGGGCCGCGCCTGCGATATGGATGTCATCTGCGACATCGCCCGGCGGCATAATCTGGTGGTGATCGAAGACTGCGCCCACGCCATTGAGACCGAATACAAGGGCCAGAAAGCCGGGACGATTGGTGATTACGGCTGCTTCAGCTTCTACGTCACCAAGAACATCATTACCGGCGAAGGCGGCATGGTGCTCATCAAGGATGAGCAGCACGCGCAGCGAGTCAAGGTGCTGTCGCTGCACGGCATGGACAAGGACGCCTGGAAGCGCTTTAGCAACGAGGGCTATAAGCATTACGATGTAGTGGCTGCCGGGTTCAAGTACAACATGATGGACCTGCAGGCGGCGATTGGCCTCCAACAGCTCAAGCGTGTGGAGCAATACTGGCTGCGCCGTCAGGAAATCTGGCAGCGCTACCAGGAAGCCTTCGCCGATCTGCCAATCGGCATCCCTGCCGACCCGGAGCCGAATACCCGTCACGCTTATCATCTGTATACGATTATGGTGGATGAGGCGCGGGCAGGTATCAGCCGTGATGATTTCCTGAATGCCATGACTGCGCACCACGTTGGTGTGGGCGTGCATTATCTGAGCATTCCGGAATTCACCTTCTATCAGGAAAAGTACGGTTGGCGGCCAGAGCAGTATCCCAACGCCATGCGCATCGGTCGCCAGACGGTCAGCCTGCCGCTGTCCGCCAAGCTGACCGACGAAGACGCTGAGGACGTGATTAAAGCCGTTCGTACCATCATCCTGGGCGCGGATTAAGCATCTACAACCGGGCTTGAAGCACCCCGCGCTTGCCGTTCACCCGCCACTGGCTGTCGATCTGGTCCAGCTTTTGCGCCATGCCCGCAGGCAGGCCGACGATTGGATCGCTTTTCAGGGCGCGCATGGCGAGCAGCGGCGCGGGGAAATAATCCACCACATCCGCCAGCGGCGTATCGGCAGGCCACAGGCGGTCGCTGACCATGCGCCGGTAATTGGCATCGCCCTTGATGATCACCAACCGCGCGCCCTCAAACACCTGCGCGATGCGCTGCGGCATATCCGGCAGGGCGATGGCGCTGTTCCAGTAGGCATCCGGTGCGAAGCGCAGCCGGCCCGTTTCGACATGCGCGCGCAGCCGCTGCCCCAGGGATTGGATGGCGGTTTCGCGCCGCGCTTCCAGCAGGTCGATAAAGGTCCACAGATCCGGCACCGTGGCGTCGCTGACAAAGGTCGGATGCAGCTTGAGGTGCAGCATTACCTCAACCCCTGCATCCAGTAATGCCGCTATCAGGGCGCAGTCCATCGCCAGTTCTGTTCCGGCATTATCGGCAATCAAATGGACCGTGCCGCTCCCACTGACCAACTGCTTAACGACCTTTTCCCGATCATCCACCAGCAAATCATCGGCATCCGCAGTGTGACCATGCTCCATTGACGCGGCAAAACTCAGGTCGATTCGGTTGCCCCACACCACCAGTGACAGCAGATCGTACAGCTTGTCCTCGTGGCTGCCTTCCAGCGCCTGCGATTGTGCCAGCAGTTCCCACACGCGGGTGCCAGCATACTCCTCTTTTTTCTTGGGCAGGAAGGGGTCGCGTCCGGTTTCCCACCAGCGCACAATCTGGATCAGCAGGCGGTAGAAGTAGACCTCGGCATAGAACCAGTCGGTATGCAACCAGGTATCGCCCGCATGAGCCTGATTGACCGCGTGCCAGTGTTCCCAGTCCGGCGCAGGCAGGACGATTGGCCGGATCAGCGCGTCATTTGTCATCTCCTCGGCCAGTTCATCGAGCGCGGCGTTCATCGCCGGGGTAAAATCCGGGTTGTTCGCCTGTGTGTCGTGAATAATGCCCGGAATGCGCACCTGAACGGTGTGATGAGCGAAGGCGTTGCTGGTATCTGTGCGAATTTTGGGTGCTTTTATCATCTTCTCTCCGTTTGCCAGTGGTGCGTTTGTTGTTCATATTGGATAAAATTACGGGTATAACGGACTTTTAGGTCATTTGCTATCACTTTGCCTTTGGTTATTTTGCACTGATTTTGACAAAAATTCCTCATAGGAGTTGATAGAACCAATCTCGCACGGAATGTAGTAGATTCATAAACCGTTCTTTTGAGAGATACGTATGGCATCATTTTTACGATCCGGTCGCATATTTGACATTATCCCCTTTCTACTGGCGCTGCTACTCGCATTGGTGGTCGCGTCGCTGCTGCTGGTCGCGTTAAACGTCAATCCGTTCGATGCTTATGGGGCGATGGTTCAGGGTGCAGTAGGCACCGAAAACGCCTTCGCTGAAACGCTGGTCAAAGCCATCCCCATTATGTTTGTCGCCATTGGCATCTGCGTCGCCTTTCGTGGGGGTGTGGTCAACATCGGCGGCGAGGGCCAGATGATCGCCGGGGCGCTGGCCGGTGTGACTGTCCCGCTGGCCGTCGGTGACAGCCTGGGCTGGCTGTCGATCCCGCTGGCGATTGGGGCGGGTTTTCTGGCAGGCGCGCTCTATGGTGGGCTGGCAGGTTTTTTGAAAGCCTATTTCGACGTCAATGAAATCCTCAGCACCATCATGCTTAATCAGATCGCGGTCCAGTTGATGAACTTCATGCTCAATGGCCCGCTGCTCGACCCGGCAGAAGCCGGTTTAAATCATGTTCCCAAGACCGCCCGTATCGCAGATGCGGCACAGCTTCCACGCCTGACTATTCCGCTGCCCGCCTTCTTCAATGCCGAGAATGTCGAGCTTTTTGCGCGCACACGGCTGCACTGGGGGCTGGTGATCGCGATTATTTTTGCGATTCTGACCTATGTGCTGTTGTGGCGCACTTCCATCGGCTATCGCATCCGTGCCGTCGGCCAGAACGACCGTGCCTCCCGTTATGCCGGCATCAGCGTCAAACGCTACACCGTCCTGGCGATGTTTCTCTCCGGCGGCTTCGCCGGATTAGCCGGGATTGTCCAGGTGCTGGGGCTGCAATACCGCCTCCAGACCGATGGCTCCCCGGCAGGTTTTACCGCCAGTGCCGGTTTCAATGGCATTGTCGCTGCCTTATTCGGCGGCCTCAATCCACTTGGTGCGCTGCCTGCCTCGGTATTCTTTGGCGGCTTGCTGGTCGGCGCGCAAAAGATGCAGCGCGAGGTAGGCGTATCCGCGTCACTGATTACGGCCATCAATGGCATCATCGTGATTTTTGTGGTCAGCAGTCAGATTTTTGTCACACGGCGGCGTGCCCGGCGGCGCGTCGCGGAGGCTGAGATTCCACCGGACCCGGCTCCCGAGAAGGTGAGGCAGTTGGTATGATCGGCGATATTTTTACCGCCAGCGTCGCGGCTTCGACCCTGCGCCTTGCCACGCCCTACATTTTCTCCGCCATTGGTGAAACCTTCGGCCAGCGCAGTGGCGTGCTCAACCTGGGTGTGGATGGCATCATGCTGATGGGGGCGTTTGCCGCCTTTTTCACTGTGCTCAACACCGGCAGCCTGCTCTTAGGCGTGTTGATTGCGATGCTGGTCGGTGGCTTGATGGGGCTGGCAATGGCCTTTATCAGTGTCACGCTCAAGGCAGAGCAGGGCATCAGCGGCATCGGCCTCTATCTGTTTGGCCTGGGCATGAGCGAGCTGCTCTTCCAGCAGTGGGTTGGCACACCGCAGTCGGTGGAAGGCTTCCCGCGCATCTACATCCCTGTGTTGTCAGACCTCCCCATTTTGGGGGAAATTTTCTTCCGGCATAACCTGCTGGTCTATGTGGCTTTCGCGCTGGTGCCGATCGCCGCTTTCGTGCTCAACCGCACCACCTTTGGCCTGATGATCCGCGCGGTCGGACAGAACCCCGAAGCAGCCGACGCAATGGGTGTGAATGTCGCACGGATACGCTATTTCACCGTCACGCTCGGCGGTGTCCTGTCGGGATTAGGCGGTGCGTCGCTGTCGGTGGCGCTGCTCAAAGTCTTCCAGCAGAATCTGACCGCCGGGATGGGCTTTATCGCGGTCGCGCTGGTGTATTTTGGCGCATGGCGGCCCTTCGGTGTGCTGGCAGGCGCGCTCCTGTTCAGCTTTGTCAATGCTTTGCAATTGCAGATCAACGCCGTTGGAATTGATATTCCCTCAGAATTTGCGGTAATGGCCCCCTACGTGGTGACGATTATCGCGCTGGTGTTCGCCTCAAAGCGGGCGGAGAAACCTACCGCGCTCACCAAGCCCTTCGAGCGCGGCGGCTAATAGAGGAAACACACACGGCGGCGATTGAACGGCGCTGTGTATGAATGTATTTACGAGATTACACATGAGGAGGAATGATGTCTAAAAAGTTGTTTTGTCTGGTATTAGCCGTGCTGCTGCTCGGTATCCTGCCAATGGCAAGCGCGCAAGATGATGTGTTCCGGGTGGCGGCAGTCGCGCCCAGTGCGACCAATGACCTGGCCTTCAGCCAGAGCATGTACGATGCACTGTTGGAAGTCCAGGCGGAGATGGGCGAGGATGCCTTCCAGTTCGATTTCCAGGACGGCACCTTCATCGTGGATGATGCCGCCGTAGCACTGCGTGAATGGGCTGCCTCTGGCGATTACGACCTGATTATCGCCCACGGCTCCCAGTTTGGCTCCATTCTGGAAGAACTCGCGCCGGAATTCCCCGATACCTCGTTCGCCTGGGGGACCGACGTCAACACCTTCGGCCTGGATAATGTGTTTGCCTACACCGCCGCTGCCGAGCAGGGTGGGTTCATCAATGGCGCTATCGCGGCCTCGATGACCGAATCCGGCAGCATCGGCGTGGTTGGCCCGATTGAAGTCGGTGACGCCAAGCTGTATATAGATGGTTTCGTGGCAGGCGCGGCTTACACCGATCCTGAGGTTGAGGTCAGCGTGAATTACATCCAGTCCTTCAGTGATGTGCCGCTGGCGACAGAGGCTGCCCAGGCGTTTATCGCCAACGGTGCCGACATCCTGACCGGTTCGGCGCAGATGGTGGTTGGCCCCATCGCTGTGGCGAAGGATGCGGAGTCGCCCGTGCTGTGGTTTGGCACGCAGGCCAGCCAGGCGGAATTGGCTGGCGAAGTGGGCGTGACCTTCGAGGTCTACAAGTGGAGTGTCATCCTGAAGGATATGATTGCTTCGATTGAAGAAGGCACGCTGGGTGGCGAGTCCTACACCATCGACCTGGAAAATGGCGGTCTGGTGATCGAAATCAGCGACGTCACCTATCCTGAGGACAGCGACGAGCGGGCTGAACTGCAAGCGACGATCGATGATCTGAGCGCGCAGATTATCTCTGGTGACATCATGGTCTTCCCCGAAGAAATGGAAGCGACACCAGAAGCAACCGAAGAAATGATGGAAGCCACCGAAGAAGTCGGCTGATTCAACACATCTTGTGAAATGAGTATATGGGGCGGCCTTTGGGTCGCCCCACGAAACAACGTATGACGACAAACACACTTGCAACCGGACACCGCCGCATCCACACCATGGATATGCGTGGTATTGTCAAGCGTTTTCCAGGCGTGCTGGCGGTAGATCGCGTCGATTTTGATGTGCGCGCCGGGGAGATTCATGCCCTGCTGGGCGAGAACGGCGCTGGTAAAAGCACGTTGATGAAAATCCTCTACGGCCTCTACCAACCGGATGGCGGCATCATCACGCTGAATGGCGCGCAGACCCATATTCACTCGCCCACCAACGCCATCCAGCAGGGAATCGGCATGATTCACCAACACTTTATGCTGGTGCCGTCGCTGACCGTGGCGGAGAATGTCGCGCTGGGGATGCGTTCCTCGCGCGGGATGCTGCTTGATCTGGATGTCGTGACGCGCCGCCTGGAAGCGCTTTCCGAGTTATATAACCTCAAGGTCAACCCACGCACACCCATTTGGCAGTTAGCCGTTGGAGAGCAGCAGCGAGTCGAGATTTTGCGCGCGCTGTTCAAAGGCGCGGCCCTGTTGATCCTCGATGAGCCGACTGCGGTTCTCACGCCGCAGGAGGTTGATGACCTGTTCCGCGTGCTGCGCCAGATGACCGAAGATGGTCACTCGCTGATTTTCATCTCGCACAAGCTGCATGAAGTGCTGGCGATCAGCCAGCGGGTGTCGGTGCTGCGTGACGGGCGCAAAGTCGCCAGCGTCCCCACTGCCGAGGCCACGCGCCGGTCACTGGCGGAGATGATGGTTGGGCGGCCTGTGGTGCTGCAATATGAGCGCCCAGCCGCGCAGGTCGGTGAAGCACGCCTGAAGCTGGAAAATGTCAGCGCCCTCAGTGACCGTCAGGATGTGGGGCTGGATGGCGTGACATTGACGCTGCACGGTGGTGAAATCGTCGGCATTGCCGGGGTGAGCGGCAACGGCCAGCACGAACTGGCGCAGGTGATCGCCGGGCTGCGACCGGTCAGCGGGGGCAAGGTCTTTGCCGATGATCAGGATGTCACGGGCAAGCCGCCATCGGTGGTGCAGAAGCATGGCATCGCCTACATTCCTGAAGAGCGCATGATCGACGGGGTGATCCGGGATTTCACGGTGGCCGAAAATTATGTGCTGCAAGATCATGGACGCGCGCCTTATGTCCGTGGGCGCATTTTCATGCGCTTCCGCACCATCGCCGATGCCTGCCGTGTCGCCATCCGCGATTACGAGATCAAGACACCGGGAACCGATACACCGATCAAGAGTCTGTCCGGCGGCAACATCCAGAAAGTGGTGCTGGCACGTGAACTGGCACGGAAGCCGCACATTTTGATTGCGGCGCAGCCAACGCGCGGTGTCGACATCGGCGCGTCGGAGTATATCCACCGCCGCCTGCTGGACGAGCGCGAAAAAGGCACGGCCATTATGCTCATCTCGGAAGATTTGGATGAGATTCGCGCGCTTTCCGACCGCATCGCGGTGATGTATGAAGGGCGCTTGATGGGCGTGGTCGATAATGACGCCGTGACGGTCGAGCAGTTGGGCGCGATGATGGCCGGGACTGAGCTGGAAAGCGTTTAAGCCGTCAGCGGCAGAGTTTTCCGCTATAATAGGATTGTGAGCTTCTTTTTATAGTTCAAACAAAATCGTGACTCCAGGTCGCTGTAGGGGCGGCGTTGGAAATCCCTCCATCGAAAAGTGCCTGGGTCTTACCTGAACAGATTGTGTGAACACAGGGACGAGCCTGTCCCGAACCAATTTCTTTCTGAAAGGTCAGACCATGAAACTCTGGGAACATTATTACACCCCCACCACCATTGATGAAGCGGTTGCGCTTTTGCAGCAGCATGCCGGGCAGGCGCGAGTGATCGCGGGTGGCACCGATCTGCTGGTGGATATGCGTGCCGAGGGCGCAGAGCCGCATCCAGCGCTGGTGGATATTACCTGCATCCCCGAACTCAGCCAGATCGACGCCGATGACGATACCGTCACCATCGGCGCAGGCGTGACTCATACGCAGATCGTCAAGTCGTCGTTGCTGAGCAGCCGCGCGACCTGTCTGGTCGAGAGCTGCGGTGTGGTCGGTGGGCCGCAGGTGCGCAATGTCGCCACATTGGGCGGCAATGTCGCTCACGCCCTCCCCGCTGCCGATGGCACCACTTCGCTGGTCGCGCTCGATGCCCAGGTGGAAGTGATCTACGAGGACCAGCGCCAGTGGCTGCCGCTGCTCGACCTGTTTCTTGGCCCCGGCCAATCCCTGCTCGATTCCACACATGATCTACTGCTGCACTTCTGCTTTCCGCTGACGAAAGCGGGTGAAGCGACCGCCTTCAAGCGCATCATGCGCCCGCAGGGAGTCGCCCTGCCGGTGTTGGGCTGCGCCGTGTGGGTCCAGCTAGATGAGGCACGTACCCATTATCAGCAGGCACGGGTGTGTATCGCCCCGGTAGGACCGCGCCCGGTGCGCGTGACTGCTGTCGAAGACGTGCTGGCAGGCAAGCCAGTGGGCGCAGCGACCCTTGAGGAAGCCGTGCGCACGGCGCTGGATACCCTCAAGCCGCGCACCAGCAAGTATCGTGCCACGGCGGATTATCGTCGTGAAATGATCGCCGTCCTGCTGCGGCGAACACTGCCGCTGGCAGTCGAACGCGCCCAAACGGGCGAAGCTATCCCGGAAGACATCGGCGTTTAATCCGATTCACGCACCCTGAAAACAAGTTTTAGAGGAAAACACCCATGCGGAATATTCAGATTACCGTAAACGGCACATCGTATGATATGGACATCCCCGAGTCGCGCACCTTATCCCAGTTCCTGCGGCTCGATCTCGGCCTGACCGGGACGAAGATTGGCTGTGAAGAAGCCGAGTGCGGCATTTGTACCGTGCTGGTCGATGGCACGCCGGTCGATTCCTGTATTTATCCGGTGTTCAAAGCCCAGGGGCGTGATGTTCTGACGGTCGAAGGGCTGGCGCAGCATGAAAAGCTGCACCCCCTCCAGGAGAACTTTATCCGGCATGGTGCGGTCCAGTGTGGATTTTGCACCCCCGGCCTGATGATGACCGCCAAAGCGCTGCTCGATGAAAACGCCGATCCTGACGACCACGATATTAAAGTCGCGCTCAAGGATACCTACTGCCGCTGCACGGGTTATACCAGCGTGATGCAGGCCATCAAGTCCGCCGCCTGCGAGATGCGCGGTGAGCCACCGCTGGCGGTCAATGATCCAACAGTCTCCGAGCCGATGGAGGTGGTGAGCAAGTCCGTGGAGCCGGTTGCGGTGCGCGCCAAAGTCACCGGCACGGCCAAATTCACCGATGACTATGTATTTCACGGGATGCTCTACGCGCGCACGCTGCGTTCACCCTATCCCCATGCCAAAGTGTTAAGCATCGACACCGCCAATGCGAAAGCGCTCCCCGGCGTGAAAGCCGTGCTGACGCATGAGGATGTCCCCGGCGAAAACCTGCACGGCCTGGTCTATCGTGATTGGCCGGTGCTGGCGAGCGAGATCGTGCGCTATGTTGGCGATCCCGTCGCTATCGTTGCGGCGGTCGATGAGGAAACGGCTGCCGAAGCGCTCAAACTGATCGAAGTCGAGTATGAGCCGCTGCCGGTGGTGGATAATCCGGTCTTTGCTCACTCGGATGAAGCACCCAACCTGCATCCCGAACACCCGACCGGCAACCTGCTCAAGCATATTAAAGTCCGGCATGGTGATATTGATCAGGGTTTTGCTGAGGCCGATGTAATTGTCGAGCGCGAATATCGCACGCCGACCACCGAGCACGCCTTCCTCGAGCCGGAATGCGCGATTGGCGTTCCCAAGGGCATGTCTGATCACAACAAGCTGACTGTCTATGTCGGTTCGCAGATCCCCTACCAGGACCGCAATCAGGTGGCGCTGGCGATGGGCCTGGCGGAAGAGGATGTGCGCATCATCGGCACTTTGATTGGCGGCGGCTTCGGCGGTAAAGAGGACATCGCCGGGCAGATTCATGTGGCGATGCTGGCTGATGTCACTGACAAGCCGGTGAAGATGCTCTACTCGCGCCAGGAATCCCTCATGTTCCATCCCAAACGCCATGCGACCATCATCCGCATCAAGACCGGCGCGAAGAATGATGGTACGTTGACTGCCGTGCAGGCCGAACTTTATGGCGATGGCGGCGCTTATGCCTCGCTCTCCGATAAAGTTATGACCCGCGCGACGACTCACGCGACCGGCCCCTATGCTATCCCCAACGCCAAAATTGACTGCTTCGCCATGTACACCAACAATGTGCCTTCCGGTGCCTTCCGTGGCTTCGGCGTCACCCAATCGGCCTTTGCGGTCGAGCAGAACATGGACTTATTAGCCGAGGCCATCGGCATGGACCCGGTTGAGTTCCGGCTGAAGAATGCGCAAAAAGTCGGCGTGACGACCGCCACCGGTCAGCTTCTGCGGGAGTCAGTCGGTTTGATCGAGACGATTGACCACGTGAAATCTGACATTCGCCGCCACCATCCCAACACCGAATTTCAATGGGGCTGGCGCGATGGCAGCAAGGCTTATGGCTGGGGCCTCGCCTGTTCCTATAAAAACACCGGTCTGGGCGGCGGCGCACCTGATAAGAGTGAAGTCGAGGTCGAAGCCTTTGAGGATGGTACCGTCGAAGTGCGCACCGCCGCGGCTGATATGGGGCAGGGATTGGCGCACGTGGTCGCCCAATGCACCGCTCAAGAGCTGCACATGGCTTATGATCGCGTGAAGGTGCTGCTCTGCGATACGGACCTGACTCCCAACGGCGGCCCGACCACTGCTTCCCGCCAGACTTACGTTACGGGCAACGCGGCACGGTTGGCCTCATCTGTCCTGCGCGAAGCGCTTACCCGCTCTGCCGCCGAGTTGATGGATGTGCCGCCGGAGAATATCTACTACGAAGAGGGTTTGATGCGCTCCAACGGCCATTCGGTCCCGGTGGGCGATGTGGTGAAATGGATGAAAAGCACCGGACTCTCGCCGCGTACGCGCTACGAATATTACGCACCGAAGACTCAACCGCTTGGCACAGGCGGCGATATGCATGTCGCTTTCAGTTATGCGACTCAGGCCGCGTTGATCGAGGTTGATCTCGAAACCGGGGAAGTCAAGGTGCTGAAGGTGCTCTCCGCCACCGATATTGGCCGCGCCATCAACCCGCTGATGCTTCAGGGGCAGATCGAAGGCGGCATCGTGATGGCGATGGGCAACTGCCTGACCGAGAGTTTCATCATCGAGGATGGGGTCCCCTGGACGCACCTGCTGGCCCGTTACAAGATGCCGAGCATCAAGCACACACCGGAGATCGTCTCGCATCTGGTCGAGCATCGCTCAGCGGATGGTCCTTATGGCGCGAAAGGTGTGGGCGAAATCCCGTCAATCAACACCACGCCCGCTATCTGCAACGCTATCTACAATGCGACTGGCGTGCGCATTTTCTCGATCCCGGTGGATCAGGATGCCCTGCTGCTGGCGATGAAACGTCAGGAAGCGGAAGTGCATACGGCATGGCATGATGTCAAATAATCGACCCCAGGCCGAATTGACACCATAAATCATAGGGGCGAGTCAGTGCAATGCCTCCCGTTAGGGATGACTCGCCCATTTTTGATTATCATTGACCTAATCGGCTGTCCGCTTCATCAATTCTGCGCTGTGTCTTTTCCCTGGATCGCTGTATGAACGCCTCAAGGTCGTCAATCGGCTCGGTTGGCGCAGGTCGTGAAGGCGGCGCGGCGATCACCATCACACGCTGTGAGCGAATCCCAATCGCGGCCAGCAGCGTAAACAGGCCCGACGATACAACCAGCACCACCAGCGCAATCTGCCCTACGGTATCTACATAATCAGGCACAGCCAGATAAGACACAACCCCGCCGCCTGTGGCTTCGATTAGCACTCGGAAATCATCGGGAACCGGGATATTCGTACGCAGATAAACCCATAACGGCAGCCGGAGCGTTTGTGCAGCGATGACGTAATCTGCAAGCTCGTCCAAGTCACGTTGGCTCTCGTACAGTCCTTCACCGTGATTCTTGACTTCAGCGATATAGCGATCCGTCATGAAATCGGGCCGTCGGTTGTTCTGAAGCTCCGGAATATAAGCCAGACAGGATGTGCAGGCCAGCGGGATAGGTGGATCATCCGCATCAGTGCAGATACATTGTCGATTACCGCTGCTGTCATTGCGCGCGGTGTGCAGGTCTTTCTCCAGAATGGCTTCTGCCTGAAGCCCTTTTTGATGGCTGGGCAAAGTCAAATCGATCACTTCACTTGAATAGCGGCGGCCCGTGGGGTTTGGGTGGGTGATATTGAGCACGATCAGGAACGCGCCAATCATCACTACCAGCAGCGCGACCATCAAAGCCAGGCGAATTTTATGCATGAGCATTATCCATCATCAAGACTAATTACTACAAGTTTATGGTGTTTGCAGGAATTTAAGGATAAAGGTAGTAGCTGCAAGCTGTAGAATGAGATTTGGGAATGCAGCTTGTTTTCTGATCGCTCTGATGTTTCTTATAACAGACGGATTGCTTGTTGGCTTCCAACCCCCACGATAAGTCCAGGCCGTTGCCGCGCCCTCCCAGATAAGCTATAGTGTCCCACGAATTGAATCGACCTTCAGGAGGACATCAATGCCCAAATCACAAATCACCACCAGCGGCGCAGCCAAACCTGCTGGCCCCTACTCTCAGGGAATCCGCGCGGGCGATTTTATCTTCGTGGCCGGTCAAGGCCCACTCGATCCCGAAACCAGCGAGATCGTGGCAGAAGATATTGAGACGCAGACCCGCCGCACGCTGGAAAATATCAAAGCCATTCTCGAAGCCGGTGGCGCGACAATGGCCGATGTGGTCAAGAGCACGGTTCACCTCAACGATATGTCGCTGTTCGCGCGCTTCAACAGCGTCTACACCGAGTACTTCCCCGATCCCAAGCCGGTGCGCACCACCGTGGGCAGCACTCTGGGCCGTATCCTGGTTGAGATCGACGTCATCGCTTACGTAGGGGATTAGTCCATGCGCTTCGTCCACATCAGCGACACCCACATTCACCCGGAGCGTGATTATCGGTATGAAGAACTGCTGCTCAGCCCCTTTCGTGGCGCAGAGCAGCTGGTTTATGAGATCAACAACCTCCCCTTCACGCCAGATTTCGTGCTGCACACCGGGGATGTGGTCTATGATCCGGACGAAACGGCCTACAAAACAGCACGGGATATACTCGGCCAAATCCGATACCCGGTGTATTACCTCGCCGGGAATCACGATGATTCGCAGATGTTGCAGCGGGTCTTTTTGCAGAGCGAGACGGTAGCCCCTTACTACTACTACACCTTTGAGGTAGATGGGGTGCAGGTTATCTGCCTCGATAGCACTGGCCCGGCGACCGCACCCTCCGGCACCATCGTGCCAGAGCAGTTGCAATGGCTGGAAGCGCAATGTCGTGAACCCGACTCGCGCCCGCTGGTGGTGGCGGTGCATCATAATGTGCTGCCGGTGGGCATTCCCTGGCTGGATGATTTCATGCGTATGGCGAACGGCGAAGCGCTGCATCAGGCGCTGCTGCCCGCTCATGACCGTCTGCGCGGCGTGTTCAGCGGCCATATCCATCAGAATCAACAGGTGTTTCGGGATGGTATTCTTTATGTCAGTGCGCTCAGCAGCTGGTATCAGTTGATGAGCTGGCCCGATCAGGAAAAGACCATCCACGACAATGAAACCAAGCCGGGCTTTAACGTGGTGACGGTTACGCCCAACCAGACTCGCATCCGGCAGCATCACTTTTCGGTCTAAAGCTGACTGTTTACTGGTCGCGCAGGTTGTCGATCATTTCCTTGATGATCTGCTTGAAATCTTCAAGCGCATCCGGCGCGGCCAGTGCCGCGACCAGCGGCAGACCAGGACGGCCCTCCGCTTTTTCATCGGGGAACTGTTCGCCATCAGGCATCAGCCGGTTGAGCGCATCCAGTGTGGAGAGGCGCAGCTGCTGCTCGTCGTAAGGCGGCGCGACCTGCAAATACTGGAACGGGATCTGGACAGCGGGTTGGCGTGAATACGCCCAGATCGAAAACACAGTAACTTCACTGTCATTGAGTGCCAGTCGTGCATGCAGCACGGGGGTGAACCACCCGCCGAAAGTGACCTGCGTACCCTGTGTCTCTGCCCAATCATAGAGCGCGCGCGCCACTTGCGCAGCGGTTTCACCGTCGGGAAGCTGCTCGATATATTTGAAAAAGTTCTTCTCGCTGGGTCCCGGCGTAGGGGGCTTGGCAGGCTCACGTTGTTTCTTCTTGCCCTTAAGTGCGCTGAGCAAGCGCTTCATCCCACGATCACGTTTGGTGCGGAAGTCAATAAACTGGCGGTTGATGAAGTAAATCGGCAGTGTCAGGTCTTCCATCAGCGCCACATAAACCGGCTTGCGCAAATCCAGCGCCAGCAGCACTTCACGCTCCACCCATTCCGATTTCAACGCATTTTTCGTCAGGATCACTACCAGGGCTTTACACTCGCGTACACCGCGTTCGATCTCGCGAACCCATGTTGAGCCAGGGGGGATATTCGTCACATCCACCCAGGTGTCGAATCCCTCGGCTTGTAGATTTTCGTCAAACCACTGGGTGGTATCCGAATCGTCGGTGCTGTGACTAATAAAAACATAATCATTGTCAGCGATCATAATTCAAATTATACGGTTTTCAGCAAAACAAGCGAATAAATTCATGAAATATCCAGTAATGTTATGATAAATTTGAAAGATAATATGGATAATGTATTAAGGTGTTTATCCAATATAAAACACCGTGCGGTAGCGGTGAAATTTCGGTTGATCATGAGATTGCCAGGAAAATACACTGGAGAAGTTGGTCGAAGTTTTCTCATGGTCAAAATTCGAGGTGTTCGTAGCAGACGATGAGATTATCGCCTCGTAACTTTACCGCTACCCAAAGTCAAACACCGAGATTTAAGGGTGAACAACTTGTTCTCAGTACTACAACAATGGTGGCAGCGGCTGGTTGAACCGCCCGCTCGTATCCAGTCCTCCGATTTGCGGCGGCGATCGCGCATGCTTAATGCGTTAATCGTGATATTTATTCCGGTTACCGTGATAGTGGTGATCGTCCTACGGGCCTTCCTCTTACGCGATGTATTGGGTGAGCAGGGAAGGATTTTTATCATCCTGATTGCCGCGATGGTGGTGATGCTGATTATCTACAGCATTAACCGCGCTGGCTATATCCAGGTCGCTTCTTACAGCATATTTGTGCTTGGCAACCTGCTTGTTTTTGTCAACGCTGCTTCCTCGGCTCCCCCCTATTTCGAACTCAATTATGTGATTTTTGTACCATTAGCCACGCTGATGCTCTTTTCTGCGCGTGGCACCCTAATAGCCAGTCTGATGTCGTTGGGCGTGCTTCTGGTTTTTAATGCGTTTGTGTCCGATATGCCGCCTGATACACTCTCGGATATGACGGTATATATGGTGATCGTCATGCTGTTCGTCCTTTTTATCAGTTATCAACGTGATTCTCTTGAGACTGACCGGCGACAGTTGGCGGTCGAAAGTGAACGCAACGACCTGATGAAACAGTTTGTGGCGAATATATCGCACGATCTTAAGACCCCGCTGACGATTATGAAAGCCAATCTTTACCTGCTGGGACGCGTGAAAGATGCGGATCGTCAGCAGGAATTGCTTTCACAGATCGAGGATCAGGTCAACCGATTAGACCACATGATTCATGCCAACCTCACCCTGTCTCGGCTTGATCATACAGAAGAACACACCCTCGAGCGGGTGAATGTTCACAGCCTTTTAAAGCAACTTTGTCTGGATTTCACGCCATCATTCGAAAGCAAGCAGCTTAGTTTGATACGGGACCTGGATGAAAAACTGCCAAGAATTATTGGTGAAGAATCCAGCATGATCAGCATGTTCACCAACCTGATCGAAAATGCGGTAAATTATACACCGTCTGAGGGTTCAATCACCGTTCGCGCCTATGCGCAGCCCCCATATATTATGGTTGAGATCTCCGACTCGGGCATTGGTATGTCCCAGGAAGAAGTCTCGCATATTTTTGAACGTTTTTATCGCAGCGATAAAGCCCGCGCTACCCATAATGGTGGATCAGGCCTGGGACTGGCGATCGTCAAACGGACCGTCGAGCTGCATCATGGCTGCATCGAGGTTGACAGCACCCCGGACCAGGGAACTACCTTCCGCATAGTATTACCGACGTTTCCTATGGCTAATCACAGTCTTCCGTGCAAAGAATCAGCTCAGCCCGCACGATTCGGGCTGAAGAATAACAGCCGATTTACTCAGAAGCAGAAATTAGCTGCACCGGAAGCCTCCTTGCCCTCCCACTGAGTCCATTTGCCAGCGTTCGCCAGCGCGATTCCAGCCTGTTGTGATAAGATGGGCGGCACGCATCAGGAATTCGTTGAAAGCAAATTTGCATGGCTATCGACTATGTCATTGACCTGGACTGTGTGCCGAAGCAAACTCTAGGCACGCCGGGTATTCTGGAACGGCTGAAAAGCCGGGAGCGCGCCCAGACGATTATCGAGTTGTTCCGGCGCAATGGCGATAACCGCCCGCCGACCGAGATGGGCTTTGAGATGGTGCGCACCGCTGCCGATGGGAGTGAGGAGACGCAGGTCGTCGTGGTCCAGCACCTGCTGGATTTCGCAGAAGACCTTGACCCACTGGCCCATTACTGCGAGGGCTGCCCGGCCAACCGCACCGGTATGCCATTCGGCTGTACGGGGCAAATCGGCTATCCCATCAGCGGTCACGCGGAAGCCTGGATGCTCAACCGCCTGCCGGAACCGACAGAGCCGCTGGTATGGCTGCTGCTGCGCCAGGGCATCCGCGAGTTCAAATACGATGGCAGCACCGCCCTCAAGTTGCGCGAGTCTGGCGACACCATCTTTGCCGAATCACGCACCATCTACCGCGCCCTGGGCGAGATGACTGCGACTTCTGATCAACTGTTCGAGATGACCTTTCTGACAGGCAACATCCAGCCAAATCATGGTGGGGTGCTGCTGCTGTTCTTTGGGG
>JAIOHN010000590.1 GCA_019912985.1 Anaerolineae bacterium
GAGGGCGCGCTGGCAGCGGGCACAACGGTTGTGCCGAGTACAAAACCGGTTGCGACCAGCGTTAAGCCCAAACCCAACAGGGCTGCTCTTCGGATTACATTAGAAATCATCCTGGTAACCTTTCACTGCACACACTGATACTTATAATAATGCGGTTCGGTGCGACAATTATATGGGTATCGCGTGAGAAAAGGCTGAGGCAGCGGTTAGGTAACTGTAGGAAGTGCGTGGAATAAGGCCAAACGGGCTTATAGGCTGCCTATTACAGCCCATAGAATAGGTCATATCTGAGTCAGGGAAGGTGCTCTTCCGCCCATTCCATGCGACCTATCCGCGCCAGATAGGCCGCTACCGCATCCGGTTGCAGAAAACGCTGCGTGATCGACGCGGTGTTTTGCTTGCGGATCATTGAGCCAAGCGGCACATCCGGGTTTACACCCAGAAACCGGAAAATGCGCTCAGGTGTATCCGGGCGAAACAGGTCCAGATAGCGCAACCACATCAAGGGCGCTTTTCGCTGTTGGACTCGCGCCCGCAAGTCCGCGTAGAGCGTTGAATATTCCACGCGGTATTCGTCAAAATCTGATTCGTGCCACTCGATTTGGGGCGAAGCAACCGCGACTGCACCGGGTTCCAGAGTCCACTGCCCGGTCGCATGAGCAATCCACATCGAGGAATACTGTGCGAGAACATTCTCGCGTTCGAGAATGAACAGGTCAAAATCACCATCCAGTACATAATCAATGATCTGGTCATCATAGAAAAGCAGATGCTTAAACCCACAAACCGGAGTCTGGCAATCCTTCAAACTGGCTTCGAGAAAAGCAATTGGGTCGGCATTGCGCCGGGCAATCACATCTGCATTCGCGATTTCGCCAGCGGCGTGATAGATGGTACGTTCGTGGAAAAGCTCATTGTGCGCGGTAATTTGCGGATGTTGTGCCAGCACATTCACCAGATAATTCGAGCCAGTGCGTGCATGACAGAGGATGGCATAGTGTTGCATGAGCAATCCGAATCACAGGGGCATCTGTGTAACGCCAGATGCCCCTGATAAACGTGTCAACAGCAATTATTCACCGGCAGGCACCCAGATATTCTTGACTTGCACTGCCTCGTAAAGGAATTCCTCGCCCTCACCCTGCTCACGGTTCAGCCAATCGCGCGATTGGCCGTAATTGACCCAGGTGCGCTTCATATTGCTGGCCGAGCGGTACTCGATCTCATAACTGCCCTGTGCGCTGCCGAAATACCACATCGCATCGACATCATCATGTTCGACCAGGGTTTTGCTCAGGTGATCACGGTTGCCGGTGACGATATTGACCACACCACCCGGCACATCGGAGGTATCCAGCACCTGATAGAAATCCGTCGCACACAGAGGGTATTTCTCAGAGGGAATAACGACCACTGTATTGCCGCGTGCAATCGCCGGAGCCAGCAGAGAAATCATCGCCAGCAGCGGCGCTTCGTCCGGGCAGGCCATTCCCAGCACGCCGATTGGTTCATGCACGGCGATTGTCAATCCGCGCATCGGTGTTTCCTGCACACTACCGCCGAATTTATCCGCATAAGCGGCGTAGGTAAACAGGCGGCTGATGCTGGCATCCACCTCTGCCTGGGCAGATTTGGCGTCATTCCCGGTCATAGCACGCAGCGTCGCCACAAATTCGTCCGCGCGCGCCGCCAGATTTTCGGCAATGTAATAGATGATCTGCGCGCGCAGATGACCAGTGGCATTGGCCCATTTGGAAGCCTTATGCGCCGCTTCGACGGCATCACGGATGTCTTTGCGATTGCCCTCTCCGGCCTGACCAACGACCACGCCCGCTTTGTCATACACAGGATAGCTGTAATTTCCATCCGGGCGCTTTTGCTTGCCGCCGATATAGAGCTTGGGCGTGCGGTCAATCAAAGGCATGGCATGACCGTTGGCAATCGCGGCGCTTACAGGTGCGGGATGGCGCGGCGTGAATGCCGCCCACTTCGCATTCGATTCCTGCTCCGGCAGGGTTGGATGAGCGCGTTTTTCCCAGGCCGGACGCACATATTCGTACAACCCTTCTTTGCCACCCTCACGGCCATAGCCGCTTTCACGGTAGCCGCCAAAGCCGCTGGCGGCATCGAACTGGTTGGTGCAGTTCACCCATACCGTCCCGGCCTTGATCTGCTGCGCGGTATCAATCGCCAGATTGACATTCTCACTCCACACACTGGCGGCTAATCCGTAACGGGTGTTATTCGCCAGCTCAACTGCTTCTGATGGGGTGCGGAAGGTCATTGCCACCAGCACCGGGCCAAAAATCTCCTCCTGGGCGACGGTCGAGGCAGGCGCGACATTGGTCAGCAGCGAAGGCGGGAAATAGCAGCCGGTGGATGGCAGCTCAATATCAGGCTGGAAAAGCTCCGCGCCTTCTTTGACTCCCATCTCGACCCAACGCGAAATCGTCTCGAACTGCGTGCGTGAGACGACCGCGCCGAGGTCAATACCCTTATCCAGCGAATCGCCAGAGCGCAATTTTGACATGCGCGCCTTGAGCTTCTCGACAAAGCGTTCCGCGATGCTCTCCTGCACCAGAAGACGTGACCCGGCACAGCAGACCTCGCCCTGGTTGA
>JAIOHN010000061.1 GCA_019912985.1 Anaerolineae bacterium
CACCCAATCACAGGTCGCCTCGTTGCCCTCGCAGACAAACGCCTCCCCGTTGAGCTGGCGCATCTCGTCGCTGAAACGCTCGATCAGCGCGTCAATCGACTCGTCGTCCAGTTGGGTGACAGGCTTGTACTGGCGCGGACGCGGCGGCGCATCCGGGAAGGGCTGGCGCGCGGTGCGCAGTTTATTCAGGATTCGGTCGCGTGAGCTGGTCATGATTGCTTTCTCCGGTTGATTTGCCGCCCATTATAACGCGGATGGGCGGCACGCAACTACCCTCTCACGCCGCTTCCAGCGCCACCGCCTCCGGCGTATGATCGGGCAGATCATGCTCGACCCGCCGCACTGCCGGGATCGCATACCCAAGCAGGCAGATTGTCATCCCCAGAATCGACGTACACAGGAACATGAGGCCCATCCCCGCGCCGGGACCGGTTCCCACCAGCCCGCCAAAGACATTCGCCAGCACACCGCCGGGCTGCATCGCCGGTTCAAACAGGCGGTCAGCCAGCGGTCCGGCCACCAGATAGGCCAGCGGCATCGCCGCGTTGCGCAGCATGTTCTGCACTGCAAAGACTCGCCCCTGCACATCCGGCGGCACCTTCACCTGCCAGATGGAGCGCTCGGCGCTGACGATAAACGGCACGAAGAACTCCGCCACCAGCGCAGCAAAGGTCCACACCGGCAGAGTCCGTCCCACTGCGAACAGAAAATCGCCCAATAGAAACGACGCCGCCGCAAACCCCAAAGCCGCATGGACACGGCGGCGCGGTAATCCCACCGTACTCACCAGCAAGCCACCGGCCACGCCAGCAATCCCCAATCCGCCGCGCACCGTCGCCAGCGCCAGCTCATCGCCGCTCGTACGCGCCAGAATCATGGCGGGCATGACGCCGTAATAGGTCAGGGCAGCGATGAAGGTGATGCCGGTAAAAATCAGCATCAGCCCCAACAGGCCCGGTCGCTGGCGGATGTAGCGGAAGCCGAAGCGCATTTCGTGACTCAGGCTGCCGCGCGCTTCTTCAGCGGAGTCACTGCGCTGCGGTCGTGGGATGCGCACCAACAGCAGCGTGATCCAGGCCGCGCCAAAGGTCGCCAAGTCAATCAGCATCACGGCACTCAGATCAGCCACCTGAAGCACCAGCCCCGCCAGAAAAGGCGACAGCACATTGGTGGCCGATTGCGCCAGTGCACGGAGTCCGTTGGCACGGGCGTATTGACGCGGCGGCACCAGCACACTGACCGAAGCATGATAGGCTGGCACTTGAAAGGCCTCGAAGGCACCGGTCAGCGCTTCCAGCAGATACAGATGCCAGATTTGCAGTTGGCCGGTGCTGTAGAGCAGCAGCATTAACCCGGTCATGAGGCCCGCCCCCAGGTCGGTGACGAGCAGGATCAGCCGCCGGTCCAGCCGATCCACCACCACACCCGCGATCGGACTGAAGGCCACATACAGGATAAAGGAGAAAAAGCCGAGTAAGGCCAGGGTCGTCGCCTCACCCGTTTGCTGATACGCCCAGATGAGCAGGGCAAAGCGTGTCATAGCCGTGCCAATCAACGACACGAACTGGCCCGCCCACAGCAGGCTAAACACCTGCATCCCACTGAGGCGTTCGAACTGGCGAAACCATCTCAAGATCGAAAACATCATCATCTCGCTTTCATTACCCGAATCAAAAACAGCCGCGTCATCGTCTGCGGCTGTTTCTAAGTTCGTGTCAGAAAGGTAAATTCAACACTTACTATGCCGCAGACACTCCTGTCGAATGAGCGGCGGCTTCGGCCAAAATCAAATAGGTGATGCCGATTTCGGGTTTGTGGCAGAACATCTCACGCCCTGTAAGCACTGAATTCATGCCCTCATTATAAGCGAGAAGGGCGCAGAGGCAAGCGCGGTGGCAACCTTTGCGGTTGTCGCAGGCAAATATGCGCGGTAGAATGCCTGAACATCGACGCACCAATCCTGGGCGTCACGTTTATTTTCTGGGGGTTGTACCTTTGGCAAAGCAAACCATCCATAACGACACACTATCACCGCGCCTTAGCGATGATGTGGTCCGCAGGCATGTACCCTGCAATCTCTGCGGCAGCGACGCACGTGAGCCTTTTTGCCCGGAAAACGGGTTGGGCCTGGTGCAGTGCCAGCAGTGCGGACTGGTTTATGTCAGCCCGCGTCCGGATGCCAAAGAGCTGTACGCGCTGTATGGTGAAACCTATTTTCACAACAACGAATCGGGCGTGGTGGGCTACAGCAACTATATCAAGGATGAAGGCAATATTCGCAAAACCTCCAACCGGCGCTTAACGCTGCTGGAGCGCTTTATCCAACCCGGCAGGCTGCTGGATGTCGGTTGTGCAGTCGGCTTTTTCATCGACGAAGCGCACAAGCGCGGCTGGCAGGTCGAAGGGCTGGATGTATCGTCGTTCGCGGTCGAATACGCGCGCGATCACTTTGGTGTAGATGCACAGAATGGCTCGCTGACCGAGCTGGACTACGAGCCGGGCGCGTATGACATGGTAACGATGTGGGATGTGATCGAGCATGTACCTGACCCCAAAGCCTACATCGAGCGCGCGGCACAACTGCTGCGCCCTGGCGGCATCGTCGCGCTGGCGACCCCGGATGTCGACAGCCTCCCGGCACGGCTGACCGGCAAGCGCTGGGTCGGCTACAAGTTGTCTGAGGAGCATATCTACTACTTCTCGATCAAGACCCTCTCGCAAATGCTGGAGGCCGCCGGTTTTGAAGTCGTGGACGTGCGCCATGTCGGCAAATATGTGACCCTGCGCCTGTTCCTCGACCGCCTGGGCATGTATGCGCCGTGGCTGGCAAAGCTGCTGGAACTGGGCGAACGGGCTTTCAAGCTGTCCGAATGGGCGCTATATATCAACCCCTTCGACATCGTCGCGATCACGGCGCGAAAGAAATAACGCACCAATGAGCAATCACCTCGTAGGGGTGTCGTCCGAAAGCGGCCCCCTACCTGTTCCAATCTCACAACGGCTTCTCAATTACAAACTGGTTTTCGTCATCCTCCTGGCGGTGATTCTGCGCGTGGGGGTGCTGCTGGCATTCCCGCAGGTGTTCGATTTCGTCCACACGGGCGCGGTGCATGGCTCCGATGCCTATGACGCTTATGCCCAGAATCTGCTGGCGACCGGCACTTATGGTCGCTCCCCGGTGGTGATCGAACCCGATCTGGCGGCGTTATTCCCCTTCTGGGCCGAGTCCGCGCAGGCGTTCCCGCTGGCGATCGCGCCGGATGCGGCCATTCCGCCGCTGTATAGTGATGCATTGGCGGGTGTTTACGGGCTGTTCGGGCGCGGTTACTGGCAGGTGGGCCTTTTCCATACACTGCTGGATGTGGCTGGCATTATCATGATCGCCATCATCAGCAGGCGGTTGCTGCCGCGCTATGGAGACTGGGTGGGCGCGCTCGCCGGGCTGATGTACGCCTGCTATCCCTACCTGATCTTCCAGAACCTCACGCTGATCGACACCCCGTTTTTCATGTTCTGGCTGCATGCCTTCGTGCTGCTGGTGATACTCCTGCGCGACCGGGCACGGCTCGATGCCGGGACATGGCTGCTGGCACTGTTGGCCGGGTTGGTATTGGGGCTATCGCTGCTCACAAGACCGATTATGCCGCCGCTGGCGCTGCTGGTCGCGCTGTGGTTCCTCTTTCGACGCAGCCTGTGGCAGACCATCGCGCGCCTGCTGCCCGTGGCAGTGGTCGGCGCGGCGGTGCTGCTGCCGTGGATTATTCGAAATTACGCGATTTACGATGCCTTCGTGCCGATGACCACCACCAGCGGCGCGAATTTCTGGCAGGGCAACAGCGAATACACCGTGCCGGTATTCCGCGCTGGATATGATGTGCAGTGGACCTCGCCACAGTTGGAAACCGAAGATCCCAACAGCCGCGAAGCCGATGCCGAGCGCTTCACCATGGCGCTGGCCTACCTGCGTGATAACCCGGAGCGCATCCCCGAACTGCTGTGGGTTAAATTTCTGGTGTACTGGAGCATCGATATTGCACCGCGCTATAACCCGGTGGAAGGCCAGTTGCCACCGCTAAATTACCAGGGCGATGTCGAGATTGCAGGCAATGAAGAAGGCGGGCTGTCGATGGAAGGGCTGCCCCCTGGCGACCCGGTGGCACTCTATTCGGAGTCGTTATTTGATCAGGTCGGACGCACCCTGCATCGCATCTACTGGGGCGGGCTGTTCGTGCTGGGATTAGTCGGCATCATTCTGAGCGCACGTGCCTGGCGTGAGGTGTCGCTGCTATGGTTCGTGCAGATCGCCATGACGCTGGTCTATGTGTTTTTCCACCCGTCCACCCGCTACCGTGTGCCGACCGACCCGCTGTTTTTCATTTTCTCGGCCTATACACTGGTATGGCTGTGGTCATGGTGGCGCACCCGGCGCGCTGCTTAGCCCCAATCACTCCGGCGGCTTTTCCAGGGGAATGGCTGCTGCGGCACAGGCAGCCCTAACGCGCGGCAGATCAGTTCCCATCCTTCAGTAGCACGCCATTCCAGCAACCGGTGACTTGAGATAGACTGGCGCACCGCGTCGTTTTGTCGTTCATAAGCGGCTTTTAAAACCGAATCATCATCCCAATCTTGAACGCCTGTGAAGCGCTCGAAAAGAGTCACAAGGTCGCGGCCATGCGGCCAATCATCCGCCAGCGCGAGTTGCGCCACAGGCCGCACGGTTGCATTCAGGCTTTCCAGCCATGTTTCGGCACTGTCCCGTGTGGAAAGAATCACCAGCGCGTCGGGATTTGCTGCGCTCAACTCACGCCAGAAATGCGACGCAGGCCAATCAACAGCGGCGATATAACCATCAACGGTCTGCGCCCAATCCGGGTTGCCCCCGGCCAGCGCAAGCTGCCAGTTTGCTCCAAGATCGAAGGGGTGGCCGGGTATCACGGACATATGATGACAC